>NZ_JBKVCZ010000081.1:0-31014 GCF_046966825.1 Hungatella sp.
GTGAGGTAGAGCGCCTGCGCAGCAGTCAGGAGAACGGCAGTCAAGAGAATGACAGTTGGGAAAAGGTACGGCCGGTTTCACACGGAATGGCAGGGCGAAAAGCACAGAGAGAAGAGGGCTGGGACGGGGACGGCGGGGAACGCAGTGGTTTGGCATACAGCGGGCTGCCCCGGGGAAAGAACCAGAGAAGCCGATCTATGCGCGGTAATGCAGACTCCAGGGTAAGCAGCGATTTCGACATACCGGATTCAGAAACCCGTATAATCGAAAAGACAGACAAGGACGGCGTCAGTTTTGGCGATGTGGTGGTAAAAAGCATGGTGACAGCCACTGTAATCATCTCCAGAGTGATGCAGCTGGCCTCCTTTCTCCTGATGGCGGGTATGGTGTTCCTTATGGCACAGTCATTCTGGGAACACGGCCAGGCGCTGGGTGATATCCGGTTCATGGCGGCGGAGTCCAACTACGGAATGGCTCTCTACGTCGGCTTTGCAGGAATCACGCTGTTTATGGGGCTCATCTGGTGTCTCTGGATTCCCTCAAAAACGGGAGCGGGAGGCGGCGTGCGCATGAAGAAATACGATACGGGAAGAGGCTGTACCGTTTCTTCTCTGCATGGCGGCAGTCGTGGCGGCGGCAGTGGTCCTGCCGGAGATACCGGCTGAAGCCGAGGCGTGGAAAGGGATGGCAAAAGGCGCAGCCGCGGCCATGGAGGCCGTGAATTCCCATCGTGATATTCTATTTCTCGGCAGCACTGCCGGAGCGGTTCTTTCTCTGGTGAGAAAGCTGTTCCGGGTCTGAGCCGTTTCGCCGCAGCACTCTTAAATATACGAATTCTATGGCATACAATTTTCTTTCCATCTGCGGGCGTACTCCTTAGGAGAACACCCGCATTCTTTTTTAAAATACCGGGAAAAGTGGGTGATATCGGAAAATCCGCATTGCCGGGCCGCCAGATTAATCGGAAGCGCCTCATTTGTGAGCAGATTCTTGGCTTTTTCCAGGCGGACGGAGAGAAGGTCTGCATGAGGGGTACTCTGGAAAAATTTCTGGTAACAGGCAAAAAACTGACTCTTCTCCAGATTTGCCCTGCGGCACAGATCTTCTGTCGTCCAGGGCTTTTCATAGTTACGGAGCATATCGAGACGGAGACTTAAGAAGATCTCATACAGTTCCCGGTTCTCCACAATGTCAGTATTCTCTCCGGCCATGGCCCGGGCTATGGCAATAAACATCTCATTCAGCAGAAAATATTCTTTTTCCTCCGCAAATGGGCGGGATGCGATCCGTTCTTCCTGAAGCTCTCTGATGTACTCATCGATTTCATCGGGATTTCCAGGATAAAAAATAGAGTTTAACGGAATTTTAAAGCGTTCGATGAGCGTATCGGAGCACGAAAAATGGATATAACTGTTCCGGAATTTTTGAACAGCCTCATAGTGCTGCATGGTCTGAGGCGTATACAGGATGCAGGCATTTTCCCGGGCCAGTGTGAGTTCTTTATTCAAGTAGAATTTCATCGGAGTTTTCAGCAGCAGGAATAAGTGGTCACCGCTGCCTCCCGGCCGGTAAATCCTGTCTTTTGGCGGATTCTGCCGGTTGTATTCACAGAAATGTATTTCAAAATTGAGCATGGCCCTTCCTCCTGTTTCTGATTCCTTTACATCTGCCGTCTGGTCGTTTCGTTTCATTCTTTATAGGATGATAACAGTATAAACATAATCGGAGAAAAAATCAAATGCTTCGGAGAAAAGTCACTGGTTTTTTCTCCTGGACCTGATAAGATATGAGTAAAGAATATACAGTTAAAAAAGGAGAATGACAGAATGAAAAAAGCAGAAATTATCATTGATAAGTATTTCCTGACAGGTAGTGTTGATAAGAGAATATATGGTTCCTTCATTGAACATCTGGGACGTGCCGTTTACGGCGGTATCTACCAGGAAGGGCTTGCCTCCTCCGACGAACAGGGCTTCAGAAAAGATACTCTGGAACTGGTAAAAGAGCTGGAGGTGCCGATTGTGCGCTATCCGGGCGGCAATTTCGTATCGGGCTTTCACTGGGAAGACAGCGTGGGACCGAAGGCACTAAGACCTGCAAGAACCGATCTGGCATGGAGAGTGATTGAGACAAATCAGTTCGGACTGAATGAATTCGCAGACTGGTCGAAGAAGGCCGGGAGTGAGATGATGATGGCAGTCAACTTAGGAACGAGAGGTCCGGAGGACGCGAAAAATCTGCTGGAATACTGTAATTTTGAGGGCGGTACCTATTACAGCGATTTGAGAAAATCTCACGGCTACGCAAAACCTCATGATATCAAGCTGTGGTGCCTGGGCAACGAGATGGACGGAAAATGGCAGATGGGTCATAAGACAGCGGGAGAGTACGGAAGAATCGCTTCAGAGACGGCCCGTATGATGAAATGGCTCGATCCGGAGATTGAGACAGTGGCCTGCGGCAGCTCCAGCCTGACCATGCCTACGTTTGGAGACTGGGAGTACCAGGTTTTAGACGAATGCTATGACGAAGTGGATTATTTATCCCTGCATCAGTATTACGGAAACCGCAGCGACGACACGGCAGATTTTCTTGCCTGCTCCAAGGGAATGGATGACTTTATCTCGGGAGTCGTATCAATCTGTGACGCGGTGAAGGCTAAAAAACACGGCGGAAAGAACATCAATTTATCCTTTGACGAGTGGAACGTGTGGTATCACAGCAACGAGCAGGACAAGGAAATCAAGGCGTGGGATCAGGCGCCTCACCAGCTGGAGGATGTCTATAACTTTGAAGACGCGCTTCTGGTAGGAAGCATGCTGATCACCATGCTGAGACATGCGGACAGAGTGAAGGTCGCCTGCCTGGCCCAGCTGGTCAATGTAATCGCACCGATCATGACATCGGATACAGGCGCCTGGCGTCAGACCATATTCTATCCATATATGCACGCCAGCGTCTATGGGAAAGGCACCGTTCTGATGACTCAGATCAAGGCCCCGGTATATGAGAGCCGGACCTATGGTACCGTATCCACCCTGGACTGTGTATGCATCTGGGATGAAGAGGCGGAGGCCGTAACGATTTTCGCGGTTAATAAAGATCTGGAGGACGATGCAGAAGTCTCCTGTGATTTCCGTCAGTTTGAAGGGTATCAGGTAGAGGAGCATATCGTTCTGACCCATGACGACATGAAAGCAGTCAACACAGAAGCAGCGCCGGATACGGTGAGCCCGATCCATTCAGAGGCTTCTAAACTGGAGAACGGTATTTTCTCCACTGTTTTCGGCAGGCACAGCTGGAACGTAGTACGTCTGGTAAAGAAGCATGAAACAGTGAAATAATAACGAATTATGAAATAGTGAGATAATAACAGCACGAACAGAAGGAGCCGGAGAACCATTTGCCGGTTCCTTTTTGCATGCATGGAAGAGAAAAGCAAGGAGCGAAAGTCGAAAGAAGTGAGTCGATCAATTTGTAAAATGTGCACAAATAAAAAATGTTTTTTTGTAGAAAAATCATATTGTGTACAATTTCTCTTTTTGTTATTATAAGTCCAGGAACTTTGAAAACGCTTTCAAAAAATAAATGCAAAACATGACAGCATTGAGGTAAAACATGACAGCATCGATTTACGACGTAGCAAAGCGGGCGGGGGTTTCTATCTCAACCGTTTCCAGGATTTTGAATAACAGCGCCAACGTAAGTGATAAGAAGGTACAGGCCGTAAAAGAGGCGATGGAATATTACCAGTATGAACCGAATCAGTTCGGAAGAGGACTGGTGAAGCAGAGGTCCAATATGATAGGAGTCTATACTCCATTTCACTCCGGATCGGTGTTCGAATCCTCCTACACTCTGGAATTGTTAAAGGGAATCGAGAGGGTTCTGACACGACATAATTACAGTATGGTATTGATCAGTGAGTCGGAGGAATACTCGAACCGGGTGAAGGGGAGTCCGCGTTTCATGGAGTATGTCAGGCAGAGAAGGATTGACGGTCTTCTCTTAAGCGGACTAAACGGCAAATCCATGGATGAAGAGGCACTGAAACAAATCCTGGATGAAGAGTATCCTGTGGTATACATAGGGAAAAAGTTTCACAAGAAGGGAATTAATGTTTACGCTCAATACGAAAGCTATATGCATCAGATGATTGAAACGCTGTATGCAGACGGGCACCGGAAGATCGTTCTCTATTTTTACACAACTCATGAGAATTATCTGGCCGGCATTGTAAAGAAGGCAAAAGAAGAACTGGAAGAACTGGAACTGATTCCGATCGCGCTCTCGCATATGACGGATATCCGGCCGGACCTTATTGCCGATTTCAGAAAGTATGTAATAGGCGGCTGTACCGCCATCTGTTCGCCGGGCATTGAGACGACCCAGATTATATTGAGTGTATGCGGAGAGCTGCGGCTTTCTGTGCCGGAGACCGTGTCGATCCTGTCCGTTGAACATAAGAGTGGCGAAGGGCGGCGGTTGTTTCCCCAGATTTCAGCGTTCTTTGTACCCGCGAAGGATATGGGCAGCGGAGCGGCAGAGCTTCTGCTGGACATGATAGAAGACCGCCCGCTGGAGGAGACCTCCAGGGAATATGAAACAAAGTTTTTTGACAGAGAGTCAATAAGGTAGTTTAAAGAGCAGCCTTTTGATCGCTCTTTTTTGAAAACGTTTTCTGAAAGCGTTTTCAAAAAAAGATGATGGATGCACAGCGCGCCACAAAGGTATTCGGTTATGCGGAATGACGGGGGCTCGCACCAATTTGCAAGGCGAATTGAAAATCTTCATCAAAAAGAGAGCGGATAAAAGAGTACAGCAGTTACAGAAAAATAAGATAAGACAGGAGGAGTATCATGAAGGCAATTATGGTGATGTATGATTCCCTGAGACGCGATTTACTGGAATCATACGGTTGTGACTGGACGAAGACGCCGAATTTCAAAAGGCTGGCGGATTTAAGCGTTCAATTTGAAAATTGTTATGTGGGAAGCATGCCATGTATGCCGGCGAGAAGGGAGCTGCACACGGGCAGAATCAACTTTTTCCACAGAAGCTGGGGGCCGATGGAGCCGTTCGACGACTCGATGCCGGAGATTCTTAAAAAGGGAGGTGTCTACACCCATCTCGTCAGCGACCATCAGCACTACTGGGAGGATGGGGGCTGTACCTACCACAACCGGTATTCATCCTGGGAGATTTCCAGGGGGCAGGAGGGTGATCTGTGGAAAGCGGATTTGTCATACCGCTATGACCGCGGCACCGTATTTAAGAATAAGGAGGTCATGCTGAGTTATCCGCCTTACAGACGAATGATGGCTCAGGACGCGGTCAACCGCAGCTATATGGATACCGAAGAGAAGACCTCCCAGGCGGTTACATTTCACCAGGGGCTGGAATTCATCGAGAAGAACCACGGGGAGGACAACTGGTTCCTGCAGATCGAGACCTTCGATCCCCATGAACCGTTCTATTCACTGAAGGAGGACAAAGCGCTCTATCCCCATACCTTTTTGGGAGATGCGGCAGAGGAAGCCGACTGGCCGCCTTACGCGGCAGTGGCGGAAGATGAGAATACGGTTCAGCACGTTCGTTACGAATACGCGGCGCTGCTTTCCAAGTGCGACCGGTACCTGGGAAAGGTTCTGGATATGATGGACCAATACCGCCTGTGGGACGATACCATGCTTATCGTCAATACGGATCACGGCTTTCTGCTGGGAGAGCACGGATGGTGGGGAAAGACAAGCATGCCGATCTACGAGGAGATTTCCCATACACCGCTGTATATCTATGATCCCCGCAGAAAGGAGTGCGCCGGAATCCGCAGAAATGCGATCGTACAGACCATCGATCTGGCGCCGACGCTGTTAGAATTTTTTGGAATGGAGATACCGGAGGACATGGAAGGAAAGCCGCTTGCCGGCGTAATGGATTCGGATGAACCTATCCGGAAATACGCGGTGTTCGGATACCATGGAAGTCAGGTGGATGTGACAGACGGCCGGTATGTGTACATGCATGCGGCGGAGCATCCCGAGATTCCTGCCTGTGAGTACACGCTGATGCCTACCCATATGCGGTATATGTTCCGCCCGGAGGAACTGGCGGGGATGGAACTGGCGGAGCCATTTTCCTTCACGAAGGGCTGCAGGGTCATGAAGATCGAGAGTAAGGACCATATGGGAGACACGACGTCATTCGGTTCTCTGCTGTTCGACTTAAAAGAGGACCCGGATCAGGAACATTCCCTGGAGGATGAGGCCGTGCGCGCACAGATGAAGGCTTACATACGAGAATATATGGAGAAAAATGACGCTCCGAAAGAGCTCTTTCGCCGTCTGGGTTTCGAGGAAGAGAGGTTGGTATGAAAAAACGCCCGAACATAGTGATTATCAATCCGGATCAGATGCGGGCGGATTCCATGTTCCATCTGGGAAATCCGGCGGCGGTTACACCAAATCTGGATGAATTGGCAAAAGAGGGGGTATCCTTCGCACATGCATTCTGCCAGAATCCGGTGTGCACCCCCTCGCGGTGCAGCTTTATGAGCGGCTGGTATCCCCATGTAGCAGGACACCGTACCATGAATCACATGATGCATGAGCACGAGCCGGTTCTCTTAAAGCGTCTGAAGGAGCACGGGTACCATGTCTGGATGAACCAGCGAAATGACTTGCTGCCGGCACAGAATCCAGAGTATTATAAAAGCTATTGTGATACTTATTTTACTGTCGGAAATGATCGGAAGCCGGATACACTGCCCAGGGAGTCCTTCCGGGGAGAACCTGGAGGAAAGAATTTCTATTCCTTTTACCGGGGCAGGCTGCCGGAGCATAAAGACCTGGATCAGGTCTGGACGGAGGGCGCGGCGGAATTTATCCGGGACTATGAGGAGGAACGGCCATTCTGTATCTTTCTTCCCCTGATGCTTCCCCACCCGACCTATCAGATCAGCGAGCCGTATTTCAGCCGTATTGACCGGAAGAAGCTGCCGGAACGGATTCTGCCTCCGGAGGGATATAGGGGAAAATCCAGAATGCAGAGAGAACTGGCGGTACTGCAGAACATGAAGGACTGGAGCGAAGAGGAGTACGATGAGCTGCGGGCGGTTTACTTAGGGATGTGCAGCAAGGTGGATGACTTGACGGGTCAGATCGTCCGTGCATTGAAGGAAAAAGGCATCTACGATGATACTGCCGTCTTCTTTTTCAGCGATCACGGAGATTATACCGGAGATTACGGTCTGGTGGAGAAGGTTCAGAACTGTTTTGAGGACTGCCTGACCAATGTCCCGTTTCTTGTAAAGCTGCCTGCCGCGATGCAGAAACGCCATGGCATCAGTCAGGAAATGACGGAGCTGATTGACTTCTACGCAACTGCGGAGGCGGTGGCAGAGCTTCCCGCCGAACACACACATTTTGGAAAATCCCTGATTCCTTATATGGAACAGCGGGAAGAGGCGCTTCGCCAGGCGGTGTTCTGTGAGGGCGGTTTCCGAAAGGGAGAAGACTACTGCAAGGAGACCGGGGGCCAGGCCATACCGGATCCGGGCGGCCAGTACTATCCGAGACAGTTTTTACAGGCCTCCGATGAGATGTACAACGGAAAAGCCACGATGTGCCGTACAGGGGATTACAAATATATCAGAAGACTCTATGAGGAAGACGAATTCTACGATTTGAGGCTGGACCCGAAGGAAACCCAAAATCGCATCGGATGTCCTGAATATGCGCCTATAATCGCGGAGATGAAGGAAAAGCTTTTGGAATTTTACCAGGATACGTGTGACGTCGTTCCATTTCAAAAAGACACCAGAATGGAAAAGGACTTTACACGAAACATTTGTTTATAAAGGAGAAGAAACGTATGGAAACGAAGTATGCAAAAGCAAAGTTTTTGGATGTGTTTAAATATTCATTTGGGGGACTGGGTTCAAACCTCGCATTCTTTCTTGTAATGTCTTATCTTACATTCTTTTACACCGATATCTTCGGAATCAGCTCCATGGTGGTTTCCGGCCTCATGCTGATATCCAGATTTATCGACGCATTTACCGATCCGATTATGGGCATGCTGGGCGACCACACCCGCTCGAAAATGGGAAAATACAGGCCATGGATTATCTGGGGGGCACCGGTCCTTGGATTCCTCATCTTCCTTCTTTTCACTGCGCCGGACTTATCACCGAATATGAAAGTGGTCTACGTCTATGTGGTCTACATCGCCTATTCTCTGGCCTCAACCGTAGTAAATATCCCGTATCATTCCCTGACGCCGGTTATGTCTCAGGATCCGTATCAGAGAACGGTTATCGTTTCATGGAAGCAGGGCATGGGAACCGTATCCCAGTTTATTATCACCATCATGGCACTTCCGCTGGTGGAAGCATTTGGCGGCGGAAAACAGGGATGGGCTATCTATGGCGCACTCATCGGTTTTTTGACGACTGCCGCATTCTGGATCTGCGCATGGGGCGGAAAGAAGTACGATGTCTGTGATATGGAAAAAGAACGCGTTCCGATGAACATGGCAAAAGATTTGAAGCTGCTGGTGAAAAACAAACCCATGCTGATGCTCATGATCGCCTTCGGTACGGATGTTCTGGCCAACGCGACCTACAGCGCCGTAAATATGTATTACTTTAAGTATGTGTTAAACCGGGTAGATCTGGTTCCCAAGGTTGCCTCCGCCATTCTGTTTGCCGGGATCATTCTCCTTCCGCTGCTTCCTGCACTCTCCAAAGTGTTTGGGAAAAAACGCCTGTACTGGTTCGGAAGCCTGTTCTCGATTGTACCGCTGGTGGTCATGTGGATGAAGCCTACGGCATCGGTTACGATTCTTATGAGCATGATGGCTGTATTCGGATTCATTTCCCGTATACCAAGCAACCTTGGATGGGCGATGCTTCCGGAGTGTTCTGATTACGGCGAGTGGAAATTCGGACAGAGAGCAGATGGCCTGATGTCCTCCTCCCTGACATTTATTAACAAGTTCGGCATGGCGATCGGCGGATTTATCGCCAGCTTCTTCCTGGGACTGGCCGGTTTTGTGGCAAATCAGGAGCAGACTCCGCAGGTAATAAATATGATCGTGTTCCTGCGTTTCGGAATGCCGGTACTCGGTTATATAGCATCCCTGATTTCCATGGCATTCTATGAGATTACCAATGAGAAATACTCCCAGATCCGCACGGAACTGGACGAGAGAAAGAAGGATTGAAAACTATGACAAATGGAATTAAAGATCATATAAAAGCTATGGTAAAAACCATGACTCTGGAAGAAAAGGCGCTTCTGTGCTCCGGAAAGAATTTCTGGCAGCTGGAAGGTATTGAACGTCTGGATATTCCCTCCATCATGGTAACCGACGGCCCTCACGGTCTGCGCAAGCAGGCCGGCGAGGCGGATCACCTGGGTCTTAACCAGAGCGTGAAGGCCACCTGTTTTCCGCCTGCGGTCACCTCGGCCAGCAGCTGGGATGAAGCAGCTCTGTATGAAATGGGGCAGGCCATCGGAGAGGAGTGTGTTCAGGAGGAGGTTGCTGTTATTTTAGGACCGGGAACCAACATCAAGCGTTCTCCGCTCTGCGGCCGTAATTTTGAGTATTTCAGTGAAGACCCGTATCTGGCCGGCGAGATGGCAGCCGCCTGGATTAACGGTGTTCAGAGCCAGGGAATCGGAACGTCTCTCAAGCATTTTGCAGCCAACAATCAGGAAAAGGCCAGGCTTGTCAGCAATTCGGTGGTGGACGAGCGGGCGCTCAGGGAAATCTATCTGGCTCCATTTGAAAAGGCGGTAAAACAGGCGCAGCCATGGACCGTGATGTGTTCCTATAACCGGATTAACAATGTGTACTCCTGTGAAAATGAGTGGCTGCTGACGGAGGTTCTTCGGAAAGAGTGGGGCTTTGAGGGGCTGGTCATGACTGACTGGGGCGCCATGAATGACAGGGTGAAAGCACTGAAAGCCGGGCTTGAGCTTGAAATGCCAGGACCGGATCCCCATAATGATAAGAAAATTGCCGATGCAGTGAGAAACGGTGAGCTGGATGAGGCGGTATTAGACCGCGCGGCAGAACGTCTCCTTACCATGATCAGGAAAGCCTGTGAGGTCCGCAAAAAAGAGTACGACGCGGCGGCACACCATAAGCTTGCAAGGCGGATTGCGGCAGAATCCGCAGTACTGCTCAAAAATGACGGAATGCTTCCGCTCAAGAAAGACGGTTCCTATGCGGTGATCGGCGCATTTGCCGAAGCGCCCAGATATCAGGGCGCCGGAAGCTCAAAGATCAATCCCCATCAGGTCGATTGTGTGCTGGATTCTCTCCGCGAAAATGGCATTGCATTTGAATATGCACCTGGTTATGAGCTGGAACACGATACCATCAATCAGGCGCTGTTGGAAGAGGCAGCCGCCTGTGCCAAGGGGCGGGATGGTGTCATCGTATTTGCCGGACTGCCGGACTCCTATGAGAGTGAGGGCTTTGACCGGACGCATTTGAATATGCCGGAGTCCCATACAGCGCTGATTGAAGCGGTAGCTGCGGTAAATCCCCATGTAACGGTCGTTCTCCTCTGCGGCTCCGTCGTCCTAATGCCATGGAGAGAGCGGGTGGAGAGTATTTTACTCGCCTGTCTGGGCGGAGAGGCGGCAGGAAGCGCCTGCGCAGATGTGCTGACCGGAGCGGTAAATCCTTCCGGCCGCCTGGCGGAAACATTTCCGCTTTCACTGGAAGATACCCCGTGTTATGAGCATTTCGCAGGAGAAGGAAAGGACGTGGAATACCGCGAAAGTATTTTTGTCGGCTACCGTTACTACGACTGGGCTGAAAAACCGGTAGCCTATCCATTTGGATACGGACTGTCGTACACCACCTTCTCTTACGATACCATGGACCTTATATGGGATGAAGAGGCAGAGAAGGGCGAGGCCAGAATTACAGTGACCAATACGGGTAAAACCGCAGGCGGTGAAGTGGTTCAGCTCTATATCGGCAAAAAACAGTCGGCTGTGATGCGAGCTGTCAGAGAACTGAAGGGCTTTCAAAAAGTGTTCCTGCAGCCGGGAGAATCGCAGGAAGTGGTAATCGGCCTGGACAAGAGAAGTTTTTCCATTTACGATACGGACCTCTCCGGCTGGACAGTTGAAGCGGGGACGTATCAGATCTATGCGGCGTCCTCCAGCCGTGAGTTAAGACTCAGCAGGGAGCTGAACCTTCAGGGGAAGCAGCTTTCCGGTATCCCCGGATATGATGTCAGTGAAGTCATAAAGGACGGCCGTTTCTCGGCAGACAGAGAGCAGTTTAAGCGCCTGTTAAAGGGAGAAATCCCCTTAACGCCGGCCGCCAGCGGAATTACACTGAATACAACCGTAAAAGAAGCTTTGACCAGCGAAAAAGGAAAAGCCCTGCTGGGTGGTCTTGTCGATGGATACTCGGCCCAGTACGCAGGCGAAGACGATATCAGCCGCATGATGCTGTCCATGCTTTTTGACATGCCTCTGCGGAGCCTGGCGATGTTTGGGGCGGTAAAGATTGAGACGCTGGAAGAGATTGTGGAGGAGATTGAGAGAGGGTAACTGAACTGCTTCTCCCCGGCGGCCCTGCTTCCCGGTCCGTCCCGTCTGACTCATGCGGCCTTTCCAGTTCCGGTTTCGGGCATAAGCACTTCTAAACGTGCAGAATTGCTAATACCTGCTTCGGAAAGGCCGCATGACAGACGGACGGACCGGGAAGCAGGGCCGCCGGGGAGACTGGAACACCTCCCTTAATTACCGGGCGTGGCTTAAGTTTACTCTTGTACTTACGGTAAGAAACCATTATAATATTTATCAGTGTGTTTATGAAAATGGCCGCCGGCATGATTGCCGGTACGAAAGAGGGAGGGTGCTTATGCCACCAATCAGTGTACTGATTAAACCATCGTCAGGAAATTGCAACCTGCGGTGTGAATACTGTTTTTATTATGATACGATGTCCAAACGGGAACAGGGGGCCTACGGGTTTATGTCGGTTGAGACATTAGAGGATGTGATCCGCCAGGTTCTGGCTTATTCGGAGGGAAGCTGCACGATCGCGTATCAGGGAGGCGAGCCGACGCTGAGCGGGCTTCCGTTCTTTGAAAAGTCCATCGAATTTCAGGAAAAATACAATGTCAACAACGTGAAGATTTTCAATGCAATCCAGACGAATGGTTCGCTTTTGGATAAGCAGTGGGCGGAATTCTTTGTGAGAAATCATTTCCTTGTGGGCGTATCCCTGGATGGAGGACCGAAGCAGCATGATTATTACCGGAAAACTCCCGCAGGAAAAGGCAGCTTTACACGGATCATGGAAAATATTGAAATGCTTAAAAAGACCGGAGTGGACTTCAACATACTTTCCGTGGTGCATGCGAGAACCGCGCCTCATATTAAAAAGACGTATGAGTTCTACCGGAAAAACCAGTTAAATTACCTGCAGTTTATCGCCTGTCTCGATCCGCTCATGGAAGAACCGGGTGGCCGGGATTATTCGCTGACACCGGAGGCGTACGGAACGTTTCTGATCGATTTGTTCGAGCTGTGGTTCCGTGATCTGAAGGAGGGAAAACAGCCGTATATCCGGCAGTTTGAGAATTATATCGCGATTCTGCTGGGCCAGATGCCGGAATCCTGCGACATGCGCGGGACCTGCGGAATGCAGTACGTGGTAGAGTCGGATGGAACCGTGTATCCATGCGATTTCTATGTGCTGGACGAGTACCGTCTGGGGAATTTTCGGACGGATACGGTGGAGATGATAGATAAGAAGCGGGAAGAGATAAAATTTATCGAGAGATCCCTTCAAAAGGAGGAGGCGTGTGCAGACTGCCGATACGCAATGCTCTGCCGCGGCGGCTGCCGGAGAACCAGACAGGAGGATCACGGGAATCATCAGTACTTCTGTCAGTCGTATAAGATGTTCTTTGATGCCTGTCTGCCAAGTCTTGTGGAGATCGCAGAGAGGATTGGACGCGGATAAGGAATTCACCGTTCCAGCCAGAAATTTGACACCGGACTGGAGTTGGATGCCTGGCTGTATTTTTTGAGTTCAGACAAACCGGAGGAAGTTGATAGCGATGTATAATGAGCCGCCGGCATTATATGATAAGAATACAGTGGAACTGATGATTGAAGAGCAGCAGGAAGAGATCAGGAGGCTGGAAGAGGAAGCGCAGAAGAGGGTAGAAGAACTGAGGCTTAATAAAGAAGAACTGAGAGCAAAAGACGATGAGCTGGAAGCTCTTCGTCGGGAACTTGCTAAATGGACGGAGAATGTGTAAGTACAATTCATTTTGGGATTAATCCAGATAGAAAAAAGCAGGGTAGAATGACCGGCAGATTCATCACAAGCCGGTAATCCTATCCTGCTTTTTATTACGAGGCCCGTACCGGAGGCCTGGGTGCGGGGACTGGCAAAGCCTGAAACAGGGCAGTGGTGAGCGGCCGCTAGTCCCGGGAGGCATACAGCGGATTGGCCTGCCGCACCATGCCGCGGCAGGTGTGCTGAAGCTCATCAAAAGCGGCGGCGACGCTGCCGGGAATGTCGACGTGCGCAATATAATTTTTGCCCAGGGGTCCGTATCCCTCCGGACCATCGGTGAGACGCGGGATTTCCCCCATGAGAAGCGTGAGATAACGGTCGATGTCCCACATGCCGAAGATTTCTGTATCATAGGCGGGCTTCCCGTCCTTCATGATGACGTTTGCCTGGTAGACGGCATAATTTATGATGATGACGTCATTCGAGACGTACTTGCGCAGTCCGGCTTCCATGCGGTGCTGCATGGTGGCATCCTGTGCCAGGATGATGGAGCGGAAGGAAATCTGATTTTCCCGCAGCAGATCCAGAAGATACGTAATATTGTTGCCGCAGTTGGTGGAGCAGCATTCCAGAAGATCGGCCTCCAGCCCATAGCGTGCCTTCAGATAGGACGCAAAGACCCTGGCTTCCGGCAGTCCTGCCGTCTCAATGTCAGGGAATTCCTGATGGACCCGGATTCGCAGCGCTTCCGTGGTATGGCCGGCTCCGCCTACAATGACGTACTTTTTCGCGGCATGGTTCTGCATCGCCTGGGCCAGTACATCGCCGCCGCACAGGATGCTGCCGCCAAACAGCACCATGACGTCTGCCTGATCGATTCCGTAAGTCTTCTTTAATTCTTCCGGAGACAGCTCGGAAATGTCTCTTTTTCCGCAAAATCTTCCTAAAATGTTGATGTATTCCACGATTCGTTCGTTCATAGGTCTCCTCCGTATGTGTACTTACAGGTTCATTATAAAACAGAAAGACAGCGTTGTGAACTACGGTAAAGCCAAAAACTGCTGAAATTTTATTCCGGTCATGGTATACTGGATACAACAGGACCGGTTACCGCCCTGCTTTTCTGTTTTCGCCATTCCATTTTCCCACTATGTTTGATAAAATATCAATGTACATAAATTGCGTCTGATTCCGAAAAAAGGCAGGTGATCCCTTTGAAATACAGAAAATTATTTGTCCGCACCGCGGCAGGCCTTCTGTGCTTGTCCCTGTTTTCTGCGGCCTGTCCCGGCCGCTTTCCCGTGCAGGCGGAGGAGGAGCAAAGTGCGCTTTACGCCTACAATGCCTATCAGAAACGCCTTGAAGGTGTGAAGAGAGAGGCGGATATCGCCGCAAGTGGTTTCGATATTATTGAGAACCAGGTATTTACCATGACGGTAAAAGCATTTGGGGATGTCTCCATGATTCCTGCCATTGACCGGACGTATCACCGCCTCGTCCTGTTTTTTGCAGATGAAAACGGAAATACGGTCTATCAGACGGATCAGCTGGAGACAAACAATCAGGTCAGAGGGGAGCTTAATCAGCTCAATCAGGGGATTTCCGCCGTCTCTTTTCAGGATTTAGACGGAGACGGAAAGACAGATATTCTGCTGATTACTTCCTGTGAAAAGGAAGATTCCGCCGCAGGCAGGGCATATAAGGTTGGAGATGTGCTGTTTCAGAATGAAACTGGTTTTTACCGCGACTGGCGCCTCTCCGACAAAATTAACCGGTTTGGAATGAACAAGAGTATCCGGTTTATTGCCTCTTTCTTAGAGGATGGATATTCAACGGAATTCCTGTATACAGCCGCTACGCTGGATGAGTTAAAGGAACATGGATTCAAGGTGGTATCTGAGCAGAGTTACTGGCGCAAGTTCGAGAAGCTGGGGAACCTTCTGGTGGTTCCGGGAACGTACCGGATGGCGGAATATACCGTATTTATGGTCTATCTCGTCAATGAGCAGGGCTACATCGTATGGAGCTTCCAGCCTATGGGCGACTATGAAAATCTGTATGCGCTGAAGGGAGTCGCCTGCCGAGACATTGACGGCGACGGGATGAAGGATCTGGCGGTTCTGGCGCGGTACAGCTATGAGGGAAAAGACGGTGAGACGATCCTGGAAAATGATTATTCCATCTATTACCAGAAGACGGGCGGATTCTATCCGGAAACAGAATTTAAGAAACAGTACCAGAGTAAAGACGACAGCACGATGGAGGAACTGGTGGAAAAGGCCAGGGCTTATTGGGGGTGGAGACAGGAATCATGATAAAAATACTGATAGTGGACGACGAGAAACCGATTTGCGATTTGATCGATTTGAACCTGTCGGAGGCCGGATACCACTGCACGGCGGTTCAGGATGGGGCGGAGGCGCTCAGAATCATAGAAAATGAGAAATTTGACCTCATTTTACTGGATATCATGCTGCCGGGGATTGACGGCTTCGACATTATGGAATACATACGGCCCATGGAAATACCCGTCATTTTCATTACTGCAAAATATGAGGTGAGAGACCGGGTGAAGGGGCTTAAGCTGGGGGCCGATGATTATCTGGTGAAGCCCTTTGATGTGGTCGAGCTGGTGGCCAGAGTGGAAGCGGTTCTGCGCAGATACAATAAGACGGAGAGGCGTCTGTCTGCGGGCGACGTGGTGGTCGATGTGGAGGCGAGGACCGTCATGAAGGCCGGAAGGCCGGTGGAGCTGACCAATAAGGAATTTTTGCTCCTGGTCCTCTTTTTGCGGAACCGGAATGTGGCGCTGTTTCGGGAAACGCTGTATGAGAAGGTGTGGGAGGGCGAATACTCCGGCGACAGCCGTACGCTGGATTTGCATGTACAGCGTCTACGGAAGAAGCTGAACTGGGAAAATGGCGAATTTCCACGGCTGGTGGCCGTATATAAGGTGGGTTACCGGCTTGAGGTAGGGCGATGAAATTTTCACTGAAACTGCTTTTATGGACCATGATTGTCATGGCGGCTGCATTTGGATTCAGCGGGTTTTATTTCGTTAATTACGTGTTCGAGCGTGCCCTGGACCGGGAAGCCGGGCAGGCGCTTGATGAGAGCAGCATTCTGAAGTTTGCATTTGAGACGGCCGCGCTTAATGTCCCGGCCAAATATGATGTGCTGCAGGAAGACACGACGCGTCAGATCGCCTCCAACTTAGAGGCCGGCGGGCAGGACACGGGACGTATGCTGCGGATTTCCGATGATCAGAAACAGGTGCTTTACGCAGCCGACGGCTTCACGGCCGATGACGGGCTGCTTCTCGCGCTTGACGAAAATACGAAGACCTACCGGGTGATCCGGCTGGACGACAGCTATTATATTCAGACGGCCGCCCGGGTGGAGGCGCTGGATAAGAGCCTTTATTTAGAGACGATGAGAGACGTTACCGAGGTGTTTCATGACCGGGCTACGGGCTTTGTGGTTTACCGGAGGGTGACAGTCGTTATTCTGCTTCTGGGAACGGTTCTCATGCATCTCATTTCTTCCTGGCTGACAAGGCCGATCCGGCTGCTGACGCGGGCCACAAAACGGATGGCGGCGGGCGACTACGACTATCGCGCCAGGCTCGTAAGCGACGACGAGCTGGGGCAGCTGACGGCGGATTTCAACCGTATGGCCAACGCGCTGGAAGATAATATCATCAAGCTGGAAGAAGAGATCCGGGCGAGGGAAGATTTCGTGGGGGCCTTTGCCCATGAGCTTAAGACGCCGCTCACCGCGATCATTGGTTATGCGGATATGCTGCGGTCTCACCGGCTGGATGAGGAGAAGAGTTTTATGTGCGCCAATTACATTTACACGGAAGGACGGCGCCTGGAGACGATGTCACTTCGGCTGTTAGACATCATTGTGACGAAACGCCAGGAGATCGAGCTTCAGATGGTCTCTGCGGAATCGCTGTTTTTCTACCTGTATGATATGTACGCGGCGAAGAAAAATATGGATTTTCATTTTACTTACGATGAAGGGATGATCCGGTGTGACGCAAGCCTGATAAAATCCGTGCTCATCAATCTTCTGGACAACGCCTGCAAGGCATCAGAGCCAGGCAGCCGCATCGATGTGGATGGGTATGCCGTTTCGGAGGGCTACCGCTTTTCCGTTAAGGATTACGGTGTCGGGATTCCGGAGGAGGAAGTTTACAAGATAACGAAGGCATTTTACATGGTGGATAAATCCCGTTCCAGGAGCAGAAACGGAGCCGGACTGGGGCTGGCTCTCTGTGAGGAGATACTGCTTCTGCATCACAGCAGGCTGGAAATCGAGAGCGAGCCGGGAAAAGGCTCCTGCTTCAGCTTTGTCCTCCCGTGGGAAGACGGCGCTCCTGCCGCCTGGCGGAGCGACGGTGAAGGAGGTGGCGAAGTATGAAAAAAACAGCTGTAAATTTCTTGCTGCTTCTGTTTGCCGCACTGGTCATGGCTCTGGCCATCTGGGGGCCGGAAGCCATATCCGGATACCGCGACAAATCGGTTTTGAATGAGATCCACGTAAAAGATGGGGAGGGAGAAGGCGAGGGGTACCGATACTCCTTAAGCCGCAGTGATAAGCTGTTTATCCTGGCGGAGGCTTTAAACAGCCAGACGCTTCCTGAGAGCGAACCGTATGCCGGGGAGAGGCAGGAGGCTTCCGGTGAAGCCTACGGAGAGACGGCGGGAACGTATGCGTTTATCGTCAATCACAGAGGACCGTCCGATCGTGAGATCAAAGAGGAGGAGTTGTTTGGGGTCGTAAACGAGGGCCTTGAAACGCTGAAAGAACTGGGAATTCTTCCTGATTCCGTGAGAGAAGCCGATCGTTCCGCCTACGACGCTGTCCTCTATTCTGCGATCGACGTGCTGGAGCCTCGGAATAACGTGGCAGTGTGGAAGGTCAGCCTTTCCAACATTCAGAAAAACAACGACCGGGGAAACCGCCTGATCGATGCCTATATCGACGCGGATGATGGAAAACTATATGAGTTTTATGTCCGGACGGAACGCACCTGGGCTGACATGGATCCGGATGAGATCGCCGGGAAGTGGAGCGGATATTTGGGACTGGAAGCTCCGCAGCCCTATGAGGCAAACAATCCGCTGATGGAAATGACGCCGTATTTTAAGAAGTACGTGTTTCCCGGAACCGGAAAAGGAAATACGACTGCGACGGTCGGTTATTACGATGGTATCCAGGAATTATTTGTAAAAATATCGAGATGATGCAACTATGATGCAAAAATGATGATCTTTTGATGCAGCTCCTGTGTAATCTGTAATCAATGAATATTGAGACGGATGACACAGGAGCTTTTGTGCAGCAGAAAGGGACATTTTAATGTGCCGCTGCCTGCGGCAGGTGTTTGACTGCACAAAAGCTCTCCGGATCGGTTTCGCAGGGCGTGCAGACGTCAGAACTGAATTTTCAAACATGCCCTGGCGAGGGAGGAGCTGTACAATGAGATACGAACGAGAAAACCGTAGCAGAAAAAACGGGAGAAACACGAGAAGAAGATGGCTGGAGGATTGTGCTGCGGCAGCGGCTGGCGGAATTGCGGCTGTGTTTTTGTTTACGGCAATGGAGACGATGGGAATGTTTCCGGGAGGTGATGCGGCGGTGAGCCCGGTGGCGGCTGAGGCGCAGGCAGCGGCCGGGAGCCAGGCGGCGGCTGAGGCGCAGGCGGCGACCGGGAGCCAGACGGTGGCGGCTGAGGCGCAGGCAGCGATCGGGAGCCAGGCTGCAGCGGTGAATCCGGCAGTAACTGAGAGCCAGGCGGCAGCCACGAATCCGGCAGCATTACAGGCTCTGCCGGCGTCGGAAATCAGAAAATTGGCAGAGTACCAGTTGGAGGCAGCAGGCAAGAATGATAGAAGCGGCACATGGCAGGAAACTGGCGTACAGAGCCGGACGGAGAAACAAACAGTTTTCCAAACCACAGAAAGCGACCCGGAACATCCGCTTATTATAGTAGATCCGGGCCACGGAGGGACCGATGAGGGCTGTTATGCAGGCGGGGTACTGGAAAAGGACATCAATCTTGAAATCGCAAAGAAGCTTCGGGAGGAGCTGGTGGAATCGGGCTACAGGGTGATTCTGACCCGGGAAACCGATACCTATATGACGAAGGAGCAGCGGGCGGAGGCGGCGAACCGCTATGGCGCCGATGCCTTTGTGAGCATTCATCAGAATACGTATGAAGAGGAAGAGCCAACCGGAATCGAGACGTGGTACGATGGAACGGACCCCTCCCGTGACAGCAGGCGGCTGGCTCTCCTGATTCATGAGGAAACGGTGAAGCGTACTGGAGCCAAGGAGAGGGAACTGCGAGGCGACGCGGGCTTTGTGGTAACAGGCTGGACGAAGATGCCTGCGTGCCTGATCGAGACCGGCTTCCTGTCCAGCCCGGAGGAACGCGAAAAGCTTACCCAGGCGGAATATCAGGAGAAGCTGGCAGAGGGAATCGCGGAAGGGATCGACGCCTTCTTCCACCCAAAAACCATGTATTTAACCTTTGATGACGGGCCCTCTGCGGAAAATACAGCCGCCGTTCTGGATGTGCTGAAAGCCCGGAACATAAAGGCAACATTTTTCCTGGTAGGCGAAAACGTCAGGAAAAATCCGGAGGTGGCAAAGCGGATCGCAGCAGAAGGCCATACCATTGGAATCCACTGCAACCGCCACGATTACGAGCAGATTTATCAAAGCACAGCCAGCTATCTTGAAGATTTCAACGAGGCCTACAAAACTGTGCTTGAAGTGACCGGAGTGAGAGTAACGCTCTTTCGTTTTCCGGGCGGAAGCATTAATGCATACAATAAACCGGTATATCAGGATATTATCAAAGAGATGACGGCCAGAGGCTTCATTTATTTCGACTGGAATGCCAGCCTGGAGGATGCATTAAAGAAATCCGAGCCGGAAGAACTGATTGCGAACGCCCGTGAGACGGCGCTGGGAAGAAAACACGTGGTGATGCTGGCCCATGACATTGTCCACAGCACAGCACTCTGTTTGAACGATCTGATCGATCAGTTCCCGGAATACCGGATGGAACCCCTGACACCGGAGGTGGCCCCGGTACAGTTTCACCCATAATGGTGTTTGAAATCCACTGCATTCCGTAAAATACCGCCGCCCATGCAGCCGTCATGAGCGGCGGCATTTTTGCGTCCGCTTCGCCCTTCGCCGGACACTTTCCGGAATCGGATTGCACTTTTTGCCTTGACAGGTTATAATCATTCTGGAAATATACGGTATTGATAAAAGGAAAAAGAAATCAGGAGAAAATTAAAATGGCCAAAATTAGGACAATGACGGAGGGGCATCCGCTGAAGCTTATTTTCGCGTTTTCACTGCCTCTGATGTTTGGCAATGTATTTCAGCAGTTTTATACCGTGGTGGACACCATGGTGGTTGGTCAGGCGCTGGGCGTCGGTGCGTTGGCTGCACTCGGGGCCGCGGACTGGCTGAACTGGATGGTGTTGGGGATGATTCAGGGCATATCCCAGGGATTTGCCATACTGATGGCCTACGAATTCGGGGCTGGAGATTACAGAAAGCTTCGGCAGGTAATCGCAAATTCGGCGATTCTGGCCTGTCTTGGATCCGTGGTCATGTTAGCTCTCATGCAGGCGGCTGCGCGGCCGGTCCTGCTGCTTTTGAATACGCCGGATGAAATCATCGGGCGGAGTCTTTTGTATTTAAGGATTATGTTCTGGGGAATTCCCATTGTGATGGCATATAATGTTCTGGCCTCCATCCTCCGGGCCATGGGAGATGGGAAAACACCGCTCCACGCTATGGTGGTGGCCTCCGCAGTCAACATCGGCCTGGACCTGCTGTTTGTACTCGTCTTTCATTGGGGGATCGGCGGTGCGGCCGCGGCCACGCTGATCGCGCAGGCCTGCTCCAGTTTATACTGTTTAAGGAGCCTGTTAAAGGTGTCGATTCTTTCATTTGAAAAGAAGGATTTTCACCTGGAACCGTATCTTTGCAGAAAGCTGATGACCCTGGGGATTCCCATGGCATTTCAGAATGGAATCATCGCTGTGGGCGGTATGATTGTGCAGTCGGTGGTCAATGGATTCGGAGTTCTCTTCATCGCAGGATTTACGGCGACCAACAAGCTGTATGGACTGCTGGAGATCGCCGCGACCTCCTATGGCTATGCCATGACTACTTATGTGGGCCAGAATCTGGGAGCCGGAAAGATCAGACGTATCAGGCAGGGGATGAAATCAGGGCTTCTCTTAGCCATGCTCACCTCGGCTGTGATCGCGGCCGTGATGCTGGTCTTCGGGCAGGCGATTCTCGGATGCTTCATCACGGGAACACCGGAAGAGGCGGCCAGGACTATGGAAATCGCCTACCATTATCTGGCGATCATGAGCGTCTGTCTCCCTATCCTTTACCTTCTTCACGTGGTTCGTTCATCCATCCAGGGGATGGGAGATACGGTTCTGCCCATGCTGTCCGGCGTGGTGGAATTTTTAATGAGAACGGGAGCTGCGCTGTTTCTTCCGCTGGCTATGGGGCAGGAGGGCATTTTTTATGCAGAGATCCTGGCCTGGATCGGCGCGGATGTGGTGCTGGTCGTCAGCTATTTTGTGAGGATAAAAGGATTGAAAGGCGGAGACGAGTCTGGTGATTGAAAAGAGAGAAGATCATAAGGAGCCATGCTGCTGTTTTGCCCCGATGGAGGGGATTACAGGCTATGTATACCGGAGCGCCTACCATGCGCTGTTTCCCCATGTGGACCGGTATTTTACTCCATTTTTACAGCCGAACCAGAACCACCGCTTCGCTTCGAGAGATCGAAACGATGTGCTTCCGGAACATAACAAAGGAATTACCCTGATTCCTCAGATTCTCACAAACCGTGCGGAGGACTTTATCTGGATGGCGGGCGAGCTTGAGGCGCTGGGGTATGACGAGGTGAATTTGAATCTGGGATGTCCGTCCGGAACGGTGGTTACGAAATATAAGGGAGCCGGTTTTCTGGCGAAAAAGGAAGCGCTGGATGCGTTTCTTGATGAGGTATGTGCGGGAATCCATATCCGCCTTTCCGTGAAAACAAGGCTGGGAATGGCATCGCCGGATGAATTTGAGGAACTGCTTGAGATTTACAATAAATATCCCTTAAAAGAATTGATAATCCATCCACGGGTGCGAAGTGATTTCTATAAGAATACGCCCGACCGCGCCGCGTTTCAAAAGGCTCTGAAAGCCAGCAGAAATGAGGTATGGTACAATGGAGACATCTTCACTCCCGGGGACTGGGAGAAGTTCCACACCGGATTTCCGGAGGTGAACTGCATCATGCTGGGCCGGGGCCTGATCGCAAATCCCGGACTGGCCGGTGAGATCAAGGGATTCGGATTCCCGGACAAAGGCCGGATTAAGGAATTTCACGATATGATTTACCAGGGCTACAGGGAGACCATATCCGGCGACCGGAACGTTCTGTTTAAGATGAAGGAAATCTGGTTTTACCTGCTGTTTCTGTTTCCGGGATCGGAAAAATACGGAAAGAGGATTCGCAAGGCGGAACGGGCCGCGGAGTATGAAGCTGCCGTCGCCTCGCTGTTCCGGGATCTGGATATTCAACAGGGATGCGGATATGGAGCAGAACGTTAAAGAGCAGGTGTCAGGGGGCATCATCGACGGATAACAGAAGAAGAGAGAGGGGAGTAGCTCATGAAGGCAAAAAGATTATTAAGGAAGCTGTATCTGGCACTTATGATTGCGGCGGTATCGAATCTTCCGCTGCTTGTGTACGGCTTATTTACCGGACGCCTCATGGAGGGGACGATTCAGCCGCAGCCCGCAGCGGCAGTTGTTGGGGCCATTCTCTTAGGCATTTGCTGGCTTTATTTTAATATAAGACCGTACCATGACAGTAACCATGCTAAGCTGCGTCTCGTTATTATGCGCGGCGGACGGACTCTTGGATTTGCGGCGATTTACGGAATTTTGGTACAGTGCCTGATTGCATTTGTCCTATATCCCCGTCTGCTCCACGGCAGCGCAGAGGCAGCGGAATGGCCGGTGGGAGTCCTGATCGGCAATATGGTATTTGCGGCAGCGGCCCTTCTGGTTCTTCTGTGGAACGGAATTCTGAGGATGTATCTTACGTCGGCGCGTCTCCGCGTGAGAATGCGGCTCCTGATGCTGCTGGCCATGTGGATTCCGATTGTCAATCTGGCTGTGCTGCTCCACGCCATGAGACTGGTGCGGGCGGAGTATGATTTTGCCTGCTACAAGGAGTCTGTGCGGTCGACCCGCGTGGAGTCCGATCTCTGCCGGACGAAGTATCCGCTCATCATGGTGCACGGAGTCGGCTTCCGCGACCTTCGTTACTTTAACTACTGGGGAAGAATTCCCCGGGAACTGTCTCGGTTAGGAGCCACCGTCTACTATGGCAATCAGGAGGCGCTGGGGACTATCACCTATAACGCGGAGGACATTCGAAAGAAGATTCTGGAGGTGGTAAAGGAGACGGGCTGTGAAAAGGTCAACATTATTGCACACTCCAAGGGTGGTCTGGATGCGCGCTACGCCATCAGCAAGCTGGGGATGGCGCCATATACGGCATCACTTACCACAGTCAGCACCCCGCACCACGGATGCCGGTTTGTCGACTATGCAGTCCGCTTACCGGAAGGCTTATACCGTCTGGTTTCCAAGTGCTTTGACCGGACATTTTCCCGATTTGGGGATAAGAACCCGGATTTCTATACCGCCACTCATCAGTTTTCCACAGAGTCCAGCAGGGCATTTAATGAATCGGTTCCCGATGCGTCCGGTGTTTACTATCAGAGCTATGCTTCGAAGATGCGCGACTGTTTCAGCGATCCGCTGCTGTGGATTCCCTACTGCCTCATAAAGCCTCTGGAAGGAGACAATGACGGCCTGGTGAGCACAGAGTCCGCCCGCTGGGGAGAGTTCCGTACCGTGTTTGCCAGCAGCAGCCACCGCGGGATATCCCACGGGGATATGATCGACTTGAAACGGGAAGATTATAAGGGCTTCGATGTGGTGGAATGCTACGTCCAGATCGTTTCAGAGCTGGTAAAAAAAGGTTTTTAAAATTAGCAGTGCCAAAATCCGGAATCTTGGGCAGCGCTCTTGACAGCGTTCCCGTTTCGTGCTAGTATAAGGATACCTCAAAAGAGGCACCAGTCCGGGGTAGTACTGGTTTCGACAGGGGTCATGCAGCTGGTGAAGCTATCCGCATGCGATGCGTTAAATGGCAAACTTAAATATAAACGCTAACAATAACGAATTAGCACTGGCAGCTTAATGCTGCTTGTCGGCCTTAGGGCACTCACACCTTAAGAATCCGGCATCGACGATGTGAGAAACGACTTATGCAAAGCTTTGAGCATATGGGCGTATGATGAAGCTACTGAACTCACCAGGGTGTCAGTTTTCGGGTGACAGAGGGAATGTAAAATAACTGACTATGATAGTAGAAGAACAGGGAATTGGTTTTTGGACACGGGTTCAAATCCCGTCTACTCCACTCAAAAGGCTCAGTATTTACTGGGCCTTTTCTTTTTTTATGTAACAGGAAAGTGCTTCTGTTACACAAAAAAGCCCTCCGGGCAGGAGGCGCACTCCGCGCTAAGGAAGTATGGCCGCTGAAGCAGCCGCGCTCCGGCGCGCGAGTCCGGATCGCCGGACTCTTTATTCTATGGGTATACCGTGTTCCAATATGCTGCGGTTCACAGCTCCGGATAAGCGATGAACGGCTGATCCGGTGATTGACAGATCATAAAAAGGCTGATATTCTGAAAGCACGCGGCCTGATACTCAGGATGAACGGACAGCATACGGAGGTGATTATTATGAAATTTATGGGATTTACCATAGAAAGCAGGGAAGAACAGAGAAAGCGGGAAGAGGAAGCCCTGCACCATTATTTCCGTTACGGTGCGAAGCACAGAAACAAGGTGGGAAGGCTTCTGGAAGAACTGATTCCGGGCGAGAAGCGGGAACACCTGATTATGTATTACCTGCAGATCAAAGACGCCATGGAAAAGGGCGGGACACAGGATTTTGATGAGGCAGTAAAACGGATTAATCCCAAAAGCAGGATTATTTCTGTCAATAAAACGATCCATCAGTACTATAAAGCGGTCATGGAGGCAGATGCCGATATAAAAGAGGATCTGGAGCTTCCGACTGCGGAGGAAATAAAGAAACGGGAAAGAGGAGCAGAGAATGGCGGATATTAAGTATGATATTGTAAAAGAGTTTGGCGTGCTGTCCGAGAATGCCAAAGGCTGGAGAAAAGAAGTGAATCTGATCAGCTGGAATGGCGGCGCCCCCAAGTATGACATCCGTGACTGGGCGCCGGATCACGAAAAGATGGGAAAGGGAACGACGCTGTCCGAAGAGGAGATGAAAAATCTGAAAGAGATTCTGGGAGAGCTTCTATAACAGAGGTGGTTTCAGAATGGACAGGTTTATGGTATAATCTGTTAATCAGCGAGCCATAAGGCGAAAGTAAACAATCAGGAGGATAAGTTATGCTGAAGCAATTATCAATTTACGCAGAGAATAGAAAGGGCACATTTAAGCACGTCACCGGAATTCTTGAGGAGGAGAACATCAATATTCTTGGTTCCGTAACCAATGACAGTGCAGAGTATGGAATTATCCGTATGGTTGTATCCGCTCCGGACAAGGCGGTAACGGCACTTGAGAAGGCGGACTATCTGTGCAAACTGACTGACGTGGTGGGCGTTGAGATGGCGGATGAAGTGGGAAACCTTCATCACCTTTTGATGGCTCTCTCAGAGAGCAACATCAATGTGGATTACGTTTACCTGTCATTTAACCGCGACTCCAACAAGCCGATCCTGATTTTTCACGCAGATGATATCCGGGCGGTCGAGGCGTGTCTGGCGGGAAAAGGGTTTACGGTAGTCTCTTAGGAATATGGGAGGATTACGATGAGAATAGAGGACGAAATCATCGATCTGGGCGATCATCAGCTGCTTCTTAGAAATGCCGTAGAAGAGGATGCCGAAATGCTGCTGGAATGCTTAAAAACAACGTGCGGCGAGACCAGGTTTCTTGTGAAAGAACCGGAAGAGATCGATTTAACGCTGGAGGACGAGCGAAAATTCATACATAATCAGAATGAGTCGAAACAAAATATCATGCTTCTTGGATTTGTCGATGGAGAGTACGTCGGAAACTGTTCCCTGATGGGGATGGAACAGAGCAGATATCACCATCGCGTCAGCCTGGGGATCGCGCTGTATCAAAAGTATACCGGCCGCGGCATTGGAAAGGCGATGATCGGGAAGCTGATTGAAATTGCGAGAGAGCATCAATTTGAACAGATTGAGCTGGAAGTCGTAGCCGATAATCAGAGAGCGATAGCTCTTTATAAGAAGATGGGATTCGAAATTTTCGGGACATTTCCGAACAATATGAAGTATAAGGATGGGACTTATGCAGACGCATATTGGATGATGAAACGATTATAACAGACAGGTTTGAGCTGTTTAAAAATGCAGCAGAACAGAGAGTCTGGCTTGCCGGACTCTCTATTCTGTTTCAGAACATGCACCTGACCGTGGCCGTTTACCGTGGCCGTTTATTTCTTGTTGGAGAGACTGCTGGAAAACCTGGCCGCCATCCGGTAAAACAGGTTCCTGGGTAAGAACCTGACGAGAGTCCGTATCATCTTTGCACCGGTGTCGGGTACGGAGATGACCTTTTTCTTAGCGAAATCTTTCATGGCGTCGGCCACGATGGCGTCGGGATCGCGAAAACCGAATATTCCCTTCCTGCTCTTATCCATATGCATTTCCGCGCTTTCGTGAAAATGTGAATCAATAAACCCGGGGCAGACGGCCTGTACTCTTATGTCCGTACCGGAGAGCTCCATATGTAAGCCTTCGGTAAAATTTATAATATAGAGCTTTGTGGACGAATAAAGAACATTGTGTGGAAGAACGGCAAAGGCGCCATCCGATGAAATGTTAATGATGGCCCCGGAATTCCTCTGTACCATGCCCTTAAGTACAAAATGGGTCAGCTTCGTCACACACCAGACCTGCAGATAAAGCATCTTTTCCACATCCGCTTCCGGGGTATCGACAAAGGCCGGTTTCAGCCCGAAGCCTGCGTTGTTCACCAAAATATCGATGGTTCGATCTCCGATTTGGGAGAGAAAACGATTGATCCCGTCTAAGCTGGACAGCTCTGCGATGATGACCTCCACGTTCACATGGAATTGATTTTGCAGGCTTTCCGCATTTTTTCTGATCACGTCTTCCCGCCGTCCGGTTATGATTAAATTGCATCCTTTGGAAGCAAAGTATCTGGCATAGCTTAGTCCAAGACCACTGGTTGCGCCGGTGATTAATGCTGTTTTACTCATTGATAAGACTCCTCTCATTGAACAATGTTCACTCGCTGCCCGAAATACCTCCCCTGTCAATATCTGCGCTATTGCAGCTTCAGCAGTCCGCTAATATAGCCTCTGGCCAATTCTGTTTTCCTTTCCGGAGACATTTCGTCATCATTCAGGATCGGAAACAGGCCATAAAGCACAAATTTGGAAAAGGAAGCGGTATCGGCAATTGCCGCGGTTCCATTTTCATTCAGGCTGTCGAAAAAAGACTTTGCATAAGGAAATAAATAATCACAGTTGGACAGAAACAGCAGGCTGTGGAACGTTTTGTTTTCAGCCTTATGGAAAAATTCATGGTATTTCTCTTTGCCGTCGCGGTCCAGGAATAAGTCCGCAGCGCAGTCCAGTAATCCGTCGATGTCCCCGCGGTATCTCTTTAAAGCCTGAACGATGGGGGCGCAGTAGTCCAGAACGTACTGAGAGACGGCACTGTCAAATAATTCCTGCTTCGAATTAAAATACCTGTAGCAGAGGCCTGGAACGACGCCGATCACTGCGGCAATATCTCGCATAGTCGTTTGTTCATATCCCTTTTCTGTAAATGCCCGCATGGCGGCATCCATAATTTCCTGTTTTCGCTCCTCCGGCGGCTTGGAAATCCTTATTTTTTCTTCCTTCACGGTATCACCTCTCTTCTCTGAAATCATTGTAACACTCGAATAAACAAAAGTCAATGAACGATATTCACTGGATAAAAATAGATTTGATTGACATTCCATAAAAAGATTTGTATAGTAGTCTACGGAAAAGAACGCATTCCGATTGAATGATCAGATGCGCTCTGGAGACAATATTATAAATAGAAGACGAGGTGCGCAATGACAAAGGAAAAGGCAACGGCAAAGGATACCGAATTTTCACTAACCGCCGTGCCGCCCCAGCTGAAGCGTCAGGGGCTGTGGGCTGCAATGGTTGTGCTGGTGGGGTTCACATTTTTCACGCCCAGCATGACTGCGGGAGGAAATTTAGGAATCGGCATGAACGCAGCCGGATTTGTGGCGGCAATGCTGATCGGCAACATCTTTTTAGGGATTTACTGTGGTATATTGGGGTATATCGGGCAGAAGACGGGTCTGACGCTGGATTTACTGGCGCACCGATCTTTCGGTGAGGTCGGTTCCTTTCTCCCATCAGCCTTAATCAGCTTCACACAGATCGGATGGTTTGGTGTGGGTGCCGCCATGTTTGCGATCCCGGTATCAGAACTGACTCATGTGCCGGTTGCGATTCTGATTATCATTACGGGCATCGTGATGACGCTTACCGCCTATTTCGGTATCAAGGCGCTGGCGGTTCTTGGATCCATTGCAGTTCCGCTCATTGCCATTCTGGGTATTTATTCTGTCAGCTGGGGTGTCAGGGAGGTTCACGGTTTTGCGAACGTCTTCGCACAGAACCCGGAGAATCCGATTTCGCTGGCGGCTGGCATTGCCATCGTGGTTGGGTCTTTTATCTCGGGAGGAACGGCGACGCCAAACTTCACCAGATTTTCCAGGACGCCGAAGACAGCGGTCACGGCGACGGTGGTAGCTTTCTTCGTAGGAAATTCCATCATGATGATATTTGGAGCCGTTGGCGGCGCTGTTACGGGAGTTGCGGATATCTTTAATATTCTGATTTTACAGGGACTGGCGGTTCCAGCGATTATTACGCTGGGACTCAACATCTGGACGACCAACAATAACGCGCTTTACACAGCCGGCCTCGGAGTATCCAATATTACCAAGGTTCCCATGAAGCCCATGGTATTAGCGGGAGGTCTGGTAGGAACGGCGACGGCTGTCTGGCTTTACTATAATTTCGTCGGTTTTTTAAATCTGCTGAGCGGAATGATCCCTCCTGTCGGCGCGGTGATCATTCTCCATTACTTCTTCCACAAAAAGGATTATATGGACGAGTCCTATCCGCATACAGCAGTGAACCCGGGCGGGATTTTAGCAGTGGCTGGCGGAGCGCTTGTAGGAATCTTTGTCCAGTGGGGGATTAAGCCGCTGAATTCTTTGCTGGTTGCGGCTGTGATTTTTGTGATCATCGACCGTATTTTTGGAAAACGTACATCCAGTACTAGATAGGAGAGGAGAACCGTTATGCTTATAAAACAGATCTTTATTGAAAATGGAAGAGAGGCTTCTGATATCCGCGTGTCTAACGGAGTATTTGAAGCGATAGCGCCTGCATTGGAACCGCTTCCGGGTGAGGAAGTGATCGACGGTACCGGGAAGTCTGCATTTCCGCCGTTTATCGAAAGCCACGTTCACTTAGATACCTGCTTAACGGCCGGGGACCCGGTGTGGAATATGTCGGGCACCCTGTTCGAGGGGATTGAGTGCTGGTCGAAGCGAAAGGAAAAGCTGAGCAGGCAGGACGTCAAGGAGCGCGCCCGGAGGGCGGTGCAGATGCAGGCGGCCAATGGCGTTCAGTACGTAAGAACCCATGTGGATGTGACAGACCCATCGCTGACAGCCATGGAAGCCATGCTGGAACTGAAGGAGGAGCTGAGAGACTATGTGACTATTCAGATCGTCGCATTTCCTCAGGAGGGAATCCTAAGCTACCCGAATGGCAAAGAGCTGCTGGAAAATGCGGTGAAGATGGGAGCAGACTGTGTGGGTGCGATCCCCCATTTTGAATTTACCAGGGAATACGCCGTGGAGAGTGTGAATTACTGCATGGAACTGGCGGAGCGCTACGACCGCCTGGTGGATGTACACTGCGATGAGATCGATGACGAGCAGTCCAAGGGGCTGGAGGTTCTGGCCTGCCGTGCTCTGGAAAGCGGATTAAAAGAGCGGGTAACCGCCAGCCACACCACGGCCATGCACAGCTACAACAACGCCTACTGCAGCAAGCTGTTCCGCCTGCTTAAGATGAGTGACATTAACTTTGTCAGCAATCCTCTGGTAAACACCCATTTACAGGGAAGATTTGACAATTACCCGCGCCGCCGCGGCGTAACCCGGGTGAAGGAGCTGCTGGCCAACGGCAATAACGTTTCCATGGGCCACGACGATATCTTCGATCCCTGGTATCCCCTGGGCGACGGCAATATGATGAGCGTGGTCCACATGGGCCTTCACGTGTGCCAGATGATGGGATACGAGGAGATTTTAAACAGCTATAGGCTGATCACCCATAACGCGGCGCGGACGCTGAATCTGGGAGATACCTATGGAATCAAGGTGGGAAATCCGGCTGACTTTATTGTACTGAACCAGACGGATTTCTATCGGGCGCTGAACAAACAGAGCGAGGTACTCTTA
>NZ_JBKVCZ010000082.1:0-30746 GCF_046966825.1 Hungatella sp.
GGCAAAGCTCATGGCCAGACACACGCGGACGCCCTTGTGAACCCTGTCCTTTTTTCCGGCGCCGTAGTTCTGTCCAACGAATGTGGTAACGGAGATGCCGAAGGCGTTGATGATCATCCAGAACACGCTGTCGATCTTTCCGTATGCAGTCCAGGCGGCGATGGTATCGGTTCCGAGCGCATTGACGCTGGACTGGATAATCACGTTGGAGGCGGAGTACATGACAGACTGAAGACCCGCGGGGAATCCGATCTGGATAATCCGCTTCAGCATGTCCAGATCCAGCCGAATAGACCGGGGGATCAGATGGTATGACTCCTTTGTCTTCATCAGCACGATGATGACCAGCACGGCGCTGATCAGCTGGGAGATGATGGTAGCCAGCGCGGCTCCCATGACGCCCATATGCAGGAAGACGACGAAAACGATATCCAGTACAATGTTGGTAAAACAGCTGGCGATCAGGAAGTACAGCGGCCGTTTCGAGTCCCCGATCGCCCGCAGGATACCGGCGCCCATGTTATAGATCAGGTTGCCGATGACTCCCAGAAAATAGATTCGCATATACAAAACCGCGTGATTTAATATATCATCCGGTGTTCCCATGGCGGATAAGGCCCACGGCGCGCCTGCCACACCGATGACCATGAGGACAATGCCTCCCACGATGGAAAATGCTATTGACGTATGTACCGCCCTGCTCACCCGGTCCGGCTGTTTCGCACCGTAAAACTGGGATATAATTACGGTGGCACCGGAAGAAAGTCCTACGAAGAACCCCACAAGAAGATTGATCAGGGTTCCCGTAGGACCTCCTACGGCTGCCAGCGCTTCCTTTCCAACGAACCGCCCTACAATCACGGCATCGGCGGTGTTATAGAGCTGCTGGAAGAATGTTCCAAATAAAATTGGAAAGAAAAACAGAAGAAGCTGTTTCCAGATCACTCCTTCTGTAATTTGATTCTGCCCCATGACACTCTGTGTCCTGCTTTTCTGACTCATATCCCGTTCCTCTTACTGTAAAATAATTATGTATTCTGATCTCATTATACAGGGAGAAAAGAGAAAACACAATCCCCATACCATATTCTTATTTTGCAATTTCGGCTTTGGTCAGCGCCGTGTCGACTGCTTTTAAGAGGACGGTGGATGTGTAGCGTGTCTCATCGGAGTAGGAGATGTTTTTGGTGGACTGATTTTTTACAATCTGCTCCGAAAGAGTGTCCATGGCCGGCTGCATCAGCGGATACATGGTGGTGACCGCTTCGCTTAAGGGAACGAGGGTGACCGATGTAATTTTATCCGCATCCACGGTTACCTGTACGTTGACATCCTGATTGTTCAGCGTGATCGCGGAAGAGTAAACTCCGGGCACATAGGTGGCCACTTCTCCGGAAGTGGGAACGGTATCTTTTTTCGGCCGGAACATGATGAGAAACAGGGTGATTAACAGTATTCCGAGGCCGACAAAGATGGCGGTGTAGATGATTTCTTTCATCCGCAGTACAACAATTTTTGTTTTAGAGCTCATATTAAAATAAGGTCCTCCGAACGGGTTTTGATATAGTGTATTCTGCTTGGGGGCGGTTTATGAATAGATGGCAAAAGAGAACTGTTGTTCTGAAAACGATGGACTTGTACATCAAAATATAGTAAAATGTAGTTAAATAGCCACTAAAATGCGAAAGGCCTGAGAGGGAAGGAGCAACACGAAAGATATGTCCATACAGTTATTAACAGGCGGTTCCGGTTCCGGAAAGACACACCGCCTGTATACCGATTTAATCAGGGATTCCATTGAGAATCCGGACACGAAGTATTTTGCCATTGTCCCGGAGCAGTTTACCATGCAGACACAGAAGGAGATTGTGACGCTGCATCCGAACCATGGTGTGATGAATATTGATATTGTCAGCTTCCAGCGTCTGGCGTACCGAGTTTTCGAGGAGCTTGCCATCGTAAATCCGGACGTCCTGGACGATATGGGAAAATCCATGATTTTGAGAAAGGTGACAGGAGGTAAACAGAAGGAACTGCCGCTGTACCAGTCCCATCTGAATCAGAACGGCTTTATCGGCCAGTTAAAATCCATGCTTTCAGAGCTTTACCAGTACGGCATTACGCCGGAAATGCTGGACGCGAAGATCCCGGAGACCACCAGCCCCATGCTCCGCCAGAAGCTGGAGGATATTTCCGTCATTTATAAGGCGTTTAAGGAGTATATCAAGGACCGCTATATTACGACGGAGGAGATTCTGGATGTGCTTTGTAAGCACCTGCCGGAATCGAGGCTGATCAAAGACAGTGTGATCACTCTGGACGGCTACACGGGCTTTACTCCGGTCCAGTACCGCCTGCTGGACCTTTTTCTCCGTTACAGCCGCCGGGTGATCGTGACTGTGACCATCGATCCATCCGTGGCGGAGCGGGGAAAGGGGGGCGTGCAGGACTTATTTCACATGAGCAGCGAGATGATGGATAAGTTAAACGCACTGGCCCGCCAGAATCACGTAAAGCGGGAACCGGATATCGTTCTCGACGACCATCCGGCTGTCCGGTACCGCAGCGGAGTAAAGCAGCGGGTGGAGATGCCGGAGGAGCAGCAAATGGAGCCGCCGGCAGAACAACCGGGGAAGCAACCTGTGGCTCCGGATGCGCTGGCAGCAGACACGCCGTCCCATTCGGCGCTTGATTTTCTGGAGCAGAACTTATACCGCTACAGCGGCCGTGTGTATTCCGGCAAAGCGGAGGAGATCCGCCTGGTGCAGGCGGTGAATCCGGCCGGGGAGATATCCCACGTGGTCCGGCAGATCGGAAAACTGCTGCGCGAGGGATACCGGTACCGTGACATGGCCGTAATCACCGGCGACATCGGAAGCTTTGCAGGAGAGCTGATCCATCAGTTTGATGCGTCGGAGATTCCGTACTTCCTGGATGACAAAAAGAGCATCCTGAAAAATCCCATGGTCGAGCTGGTGCGCGCGGCGCTGGAGACGATTCAGAAGGATTTTTCCTACGAATCCGTGTTCCGCTACTTGAGAACCGGTCTTGTGACGAAGCCGGAGGATGAACGCAGGCTGGACCGCCTGGAGAACTACGTGATCGCCATGGGAATCCGGGGATTAAAGCGTTGGAATACCACCTGGGAGGGCTGGTACCGCGGCGGCAAGGATTTAAATTTAGAGGAGTTAAACCAGCTCCGGGAAGAGATTATGGCGCCTCTCACGGCGTTTATCGAGGCGTTCCGGGAAGAGGGAAGGACGGTGCGCACCATGACGGAGGCCGTGGTCCGGCTTCTGGAGGCGCTCTCGGTGGAGGAGAAGATGCTGGCCAGAGAGGCCTCATTTCGGGAACAGGGAGAGTTTGGACTTGCTAAAGAATACGGTCAGGTGTACGGCCTCGTCGTCGATCTGATGGACCGTCTCGCCAGGCTCTTAGGGGACGAGAAGGTGAGCCGCAGGGAGTACGCGGAGATTCTGGACGCGGGCTTTTCCGAAATCAAGGTAGGTCTGATCCCGGCGGCCGTGGACCGGATCGTGGTGGGCGATATTACGAGAACGCGTCTCGACCATATCAAGATTCTGTTTTTTATCGGTGTAAACGATGGAATCGTGCCGCAGAAGAAGGAAAACAGCAGTCTGTTTACGGATAAGGAGCGGGAATTTTTAGGCAGCCATCACATTGAGCTGGCGCCCACCGTACGTGTGGAGAGCTTCCGTCAGCGGTTCTATCTGTATCTCGCTTTAACGAAGCCGGCGGAACGGCTTTATCTCTCCTTCTCGGCCATGGATGCGTCGGGAAAGAGCCTGCGGCCATCGATATTGCTGGGTGAGTTAAGAAAGCTGTTTCCGCAGCTGACCGTCGTGGCCGCATCGGATGAAGCGGCCGGCGTGCCGCTCTCCATCCGGGAAGCCAGGGGACGGTTGACCCACGGCCTTCGGAACTTCGAGATGACCCGGGAGGATTCGGAATTCTTGGAGCTGTTCCGCCATTTTATGATGGATGAGGAGCAGAGAGAGAACGTAAAAAGACTGGTAGATGCGGCATTTTACGCCTATGAAGAGCGTGGAATCGGGAAAATGGCGGCGAAGGCGCTGTACGGCACGGTGCTGGGCGGCAGTGTCACGAGGCTGGAACAGTACGCGTCCTGTGCCTATGCCCATTTCCTGAATTACGGTCTGGAGCTGGCAGAGCGCCAGCAGTATGAGCTGGCTGCTATGGACATCGGGAATCTCTTTCACGATTCCATCGACCTCTGTTTTAAGAAGATGAAGGAACAGGGAGGCGACTGGAAGACGATCGGGGAAGACGAGAGAAAGGCTCTGGTGCATACCGCCGTGACTGAGGTGACTGAGGAATACGGGAATACGATTTTAAAGAGCTCTGCCAGAAATGCCTATCTGGCCCGCAAGGTGGAGAAGATTACGGACCGTACCATATGGGCGCTGGCGGAGCAGCTGAAGAAAGGCGATTTCATGCCGGTAGGATTCGAGGTGTCCTTCTCGGCCGCCGATAATCTGAAGGCCATGAAAATCGCTCTCTCCGAGGAGGAGGCGCTTCATTTGAGGGGACGAATCGACCGTATGGACTTGTGCGAGGATGAGGAACACGTCTATGTGAAGATCATCGATTATAAATCCGGCGGGACTTCCTTTGATCTGACTGCACTTTATTACGGTCTGCAGCTGCAGCTGGTGGTCTATATGGACGCGGCCATGGAGATGGAGGAACGCCGCAATCCGGACAAGGCTGTAATCCCGGCCGGTATTTTCTATTATAATATCAACGACCCGGTGATCGACCGGGAAGGTGACATGACCCCGGAGGCCATCGACAGGCGGATTCTAAAGGAACTGCGTATGAACGGCCTGGTAAACAGCGAGCTGGAGGTCATCAGCCATCTGGATCACGAGATTGAGACGGAATCCGATGTCATCCCGGTGGCGATGAAGAACGGCCTGATCCAGGAGGCAAAGTCGTCCGTAGCGGGAGGAAACCGGTTCTCGGCCTTAAAACGCTATGTCAACGAGAAGCTGAAGACCGAGGGACGTGAGATCCTGGAAGGGGCCGTGGCGGTGAACCCGTACAAGCAGGGAAATAAGACGGCCTGCGACTACTGCCCGTACCATGCGGTGTGCGGCTTCGATTTAAAAACCTCCGGATTTGGCTTCCGCAAATTCAAACCACTGAAATCAGAAGAAATATGGCCGGAGATAGAAGGAGAGCAGCAGGATGGCGATTAACTGGACAAAAGAACAGAAGGCGGTCATTGAAAGCAGAAACCGCAATCTTCTCGTTTCCGCGGCAGCGGGCAGCGGAAAGACAGCGGTTCTGGTGGAGCGGATTATCCGCATGATCACGGAGGGAGAGAATCCCCTGGACATCGATCAGCTTCTGGTTATGACATTTACGAAGGCGGCGGCGGATGAGATGCGGGAGCGCGTCCTTCTGGCCGTCGATGAAAAATTGAAGGAGGACCCTGAAAACGGTCATCTGCAGATGCAGGCGGCCATGATTCCCTACGCCCGGATTACGACCATTGACAGCTTCTGTCTGGGAATCATCCGGGAGCACTATAACCAGCTGGACATCGATCCGGCTTTTCGTGTGGGGGATGAAGGGGAACTCCTCCTGCTTCGCGGCTCCGTGATGGAACAGCTGCTGGAGGACTACTATGAGGCCGGGGATGAGGAATTTTCCCGGTTTGTGGAGACGTATGCCACCGGCAAATCGGACCGGGGCATCGAGGATCATATTATGGCTGTCTATAACTTTTCAGGAAGCAATCCGTGGCCGGAAAAATGGCTGGAGGCCTGCGAAAAGGAACTGGAGGACTACGAGGAGGGAAGCGACGACCGGCTTATGGAGACGGAGTGGATGCGTTTCCTGATGTGGGATGTCGCCATGCAGACAGGGGAATTCTGCGCCCAGCTGAAGGAGGCGCTTGCCGTCTGTGACGAGGAAAACGGGCCTGCGGCCTATATCCCCATGCTGACATCGGATTTGCGCATGCTGCAGGCGATCGGGAACGCAAAGGATTACGGCTGCCTTAATGAACTGTTAGGCAGCGCCTCCTTCGACCGTCTGGCCTCCATCCGGAGCAAGGAGATCGACGCGGATAAGAAATCGTTTGTGACCGGATGCAGGGACCGGATAAAGAAGGCGGTCGGAAAACTCCGTGATTTATACTGCTTTGAATCCATTGAGACCGTGGTGCGTGACTTAAAGGGGACCTCGGGGGCGGTGCGGATGCTGCTGAGACTGGCCGGAGAATTTCACGACCGTTACCAGGAAGCCAAGCAGGAAAAGAACCTGATGGATTTCGGGGACCTGGAGCATTACGCGCTGGAGGTGCTTCTGGAAGAGACGGACGAGGGAGAACGAACCCCGTCTGCCGCAGCCGACGAGCTGAGCCGCCAGTTTGAAGAAATCCTGGTGGATGAGTACCAGGACAGCAACGACGTGCAGGAGGCGCTGATCCACGCCATTTCCAGGGAACGGTTCGGGACGCCCAACGTGTTTATGGTGGGCGACGTGAAACAGAGTATCTACAAATTCCGTCTGGCAAGGCCGGAACTGTTTTTAAAGAAATACGAATCTTATCCCAGAGAGGACGGCCTGTATCAGACGATTGAGCTGCACCAGAATTTCCGAAGCCGGGACAGTGTGCTTTCCGGCATTAATGAGGTATTCTATCAGATTATGACGAAAGGTCTGGGCGGAATTCTTTATACGGAAGACGCGGCTCTCCATCCCGGCGCGGTATTTGAACCGACGGAAGAGACGGTTGGAGGAAAACTGGAACTTCACATGGTCAACACGGGAGGCGGCCTGTTAAAACAGCTGGAGGCGGATCCTGCGGACGATTATACGTCCCGCGAGATGGAGGCCAAGCTGATCGCTGCACGGATGAAGGAACTGATAAATCCTGAGACCGGGTTAAAGATCTGGGATAAGAAGGAAAAGCGCTACAGGACCGCCTGTTACGGCGATATGGTTATCCTTCTGCGCAGCTTAAGCGGATTTGCTGAGGATTTCGTCAATATCTTAATGAATGAGGGAATACCGGCCTATGCGGAGCGGAGAACCGGCTACTTTACGGCGATTGAGGTCGAAACGGTGCTGTGCTTCTTAAGCATCATCGATAATCCGATGCAGGATATTCCGCTGGCTGCGGTCTTAAAGTCCCCCATCGTGGGAGCCACGGACGAAGAATTGGCCCGCCTTATGGCTGTTTTCAAGAGAACGGCGAAAAAGGGACAGGACAGGGGAATCTACGGGGCATGGATGTATTATCTGGAAAACTGTCCGGAGGATGAACGGGAGGGAGAGCTTTACAGAAAGCTTGCGGCGTTTTCCGATGAACTGGCAGAGTACCGCCGCATAGCAGGCTATCTGTCTATCCACGAGCTTCTGTATATCATCTATGAAAATACCAGATATTACGATTATATCGCGGCCATGCCAGCGGGAGAGGCGAGACAGGCGAATTTGGACATGCTGGTGGAAAAGGCGTCAGCCTATGAAAAGACCAGCTATTCCGGGCTGTTTCATTTTATCCGCTATATCGAGAACTTAAAAAAATATGACACGGACTTCGGAGAGGCCGCCCTGGCCGGAGACGAGAATACCGTTCGGATTCTGAGCATTCATAAGAGCAAGGGACTGGAATTCCCGGTAGTCTTTCTGGCGGGCATGGGCAAGAAGTTTAATAAACAGGATTTATATGGAAAGATCCTCATTGACCCGGATCTGGGAATCGCCACGGATTACCTGGACTTAGAGCTGCGAGTCAAGACACCGACATTAAAGAAGAATGTCCTTCGGCGCCGCCTGGAGCTGGAGGCATTGGGAGAAGAACTGCGTGTTCTCTACGTGGCTATGACCAGAGCGAAGGAAAAGCTGATTATGACGGGCACGGACCGCTATCTGGATAAGAAACTGGAGCGTTTTTCCGATATTAAGAGAACGGCCGGGCAGATTCCGTTTACCATCCTGTCAACGGCGGATTCGTTTTTGGACTGGCTGCTCATGAGCCTTTCCGGAAAACTGTCGGAGTCGGCGCTTCTGTCGGACGCGGGAGCGGAAACAGGCCTGATGACGGTAAGGTCTTATTCCGTGGCCGATCTGGTAGGCGTGGAGATCGAACATCAGGCGGAAAAGAAGCTGTCTAAGGAAGAACTGCTGAACTTTGACTGCGCCCGTATTTACGATGAAGCGTATGCCGCAGGCATATCCGCGGCCTTTGCATACCGTTATCCCCATACCGCGGACATCGGCCTCCACACGAAGCTTTCCGTATCGGAGCTTAAGAAACAGGGCCAGCTGATCGATGAGGAGGAGAGCACCTTCCTGCCTACGATTCCTGCTTTTCTGCTGGAAGAAAGCGGGAAAAAGGATCAGGGCGGCGGCGCATTCCGCGGAACCGCCTATCACCGTGCGCTGGAACTGTTAAATTTCCCCGGTATGAAAACCATTTCCGATGTGGAGATGGCACTTGATACATTCCGCAGGGAGAAGTACATGGACGAAGAGAGCCTGTCCCTTCTGGATGCCGGGATTTTATGGAATTTCTTAAGCTCCCCCCTTGGCCGGCGCATGAGTGCCGCACAGGCCAAAGGCCTCCTTTACAAGGAACAGCAATTCGTCATCGGAATTCCGGCCCGCGAGATGGAGGTCTGCAGTTCCGATGAGCTCGTCCTGATTCAGGGAATTATCGATGCATATATGGAAGAGGAAGATGGCCTCGTCCTGATCGATTACAAGACCGACCACGTGGTGAGAGGCCGCGAATCCCTGCTGACAGAGCGGTACGGGATCCAGCTGGAGTACTATAAGCGTGCGCTGGAACAGATGACGGGGAAAAAGGTGACGGAGAAGATTATTTATTCGCTGACGCTGCAGGAGGAGATTGTGCTGTGAGATGGGAGGAATCCAGCGGCAGACGGTCGATGGGAAGGCCGAAAGGGAAAGAACTCTGCATAAACAGATCGGTTTTATTGTAGAACATTCATGCTTTTTGCGGTATAATGAAAGTGTATTGATAAAATAGTCAGGATAAAAAAGGATATGGTGATTAGGTTGGCAGCAGGAGGTGAAAAATATAATAGTAAGAAATGAAAGACTTGATCACTGGTTAATATGATATATTTCATGAATCTGCGAAAGGAGAAGGCATCTATGACAACTCAGGTATCGGTAAATAGCGAGGCAAAGGAGAAAGCTGTGGCCAGATTGTATGAATTGCTTGCACTGCAAAGTATGGTTGAACAGCAGTTTAACGGTTATCGTTATAATGTTTTTATCTTTGGCAGTTATTTGACCACCAGGTATGTAGAAGGAAAGAGTGATATTGATATCGCAGTCTATACAAAGGACTTTGAACTGTATAAACGTATGTCACTGTACTTGGAAGAATATTTCAATCATAAAGGAGTAGCCAGTGATATTTTCTATATTGATACGATGATGGAAGCTCCAATTTATTGTGCACCACTTAAATCAGAGGTGCAGTTCACAGATTATTATCCGGAAGAATTAATAAAATTCAGGCAGGCATGTCAAAGAAAGCTGGAAGAAACCAAAGCGAGGATGGTCGGATGAAGTTTAGCGAAGATATTTTAAAACAATTTGATCTGGAGCGGGAAGAAGAAAAAGAACCGGTGAATGTCATGAGGATCAGTGAGATGCTGGACTTTATGAAGTTATGTGCAGAAAGAATTCACCATAAAAGTAAACGGTATATGGAGTGCAGCGACGCTGAAACTAAGATGGACTGCATGGATATTGTAACGGCTAAGCTGAATGATTTTACTCAGGTGTTTAAGGATCTGGTTATTTTTATACGTAAAGAAGAAGGAACATATAAAGGCAGCGCTTCTTTGAGGTATTGTATAGCCGGCTTTGATACATTTGAGTTTGAGGAAACAGATGCGGAAAAGGCATTTTTACGGGAGCTGCTGCTGAGAAATGAAATTACCCATGATTATTTTAACCGCGAGCTTCATCAGCAGAAATTGATATGGCTGATGATGAATTACAGTGGTGGGGCGTTGGATGTATATAGAGATTTAAATGACTACTGTTCGAAACATAATCTGTTGAATAGATATGCTGATAAGAATTTGCAGCCTTGAATTTCATGAGATATTTGAGTAAGTATGTTGTACTATAAGGAGCTGTGGCAAAATCAGATGAATAATCTATTGGAGCATCAGCTCCTTTTCTATGCAAAAAAAACAGAAAGATACTGGTGTTATTCGACTTATTTTATCTAAAAACTATTTAGTGTTGCTAAAATATTTTTATGTGCTACAATAATAATAGATAAAATCTATAAATAAGGGAGCGGGGAAAACATGATACCAGACAACGAAGTAAGGCTGACACAAATGACAAAGACAGCGGGCTGTGCTGCCAAGATTGGTCCGGGGACTCTGGCGGGGGTACTGGAGAATCTTCCAAAGGCTGAGGATCCGAATCTGCTGGTGGGAATCGAGACCTCCGACGATGGAGCCGTATACCGGGTGAATGATGAACTGGCGTTCATACAGACGCTGGATTTCTTCACACCGGTGGTGGACGACCCCTATACGTTCGGCCAGGTAGCGGCGGCCAACGCATTAAGCGATATTTATGCCATGGGCGGAGAACCGAAGGTGGCGCTCAATATCGTGGCCTGGCCCAACTGCGTCAATCCGGCATTTCTCGGTAAGATTCTGGAGGGCGGCGCTTCAAAGGTCGCGGAAGCGGGAGCGGTCCTGGCAGGCGGCCATTCCGTTCAGGATGAGGAGCCGAAGTACGGCTTAAGCGTGACGGGATTCGTCCATCCGGACCGGATTTTTAAAAACTGCGGCGCAAGACCAGGCGATGTGCTGATTCTGACGAAACCACTGGGAACAGGTATCGTCAATACGGCGGTGAAGGCGGATATGGCTTCCGAGGAGGCGAAGGCGGAGGTAATCCGGGTTATGACCTCCTTAAACAAGACGGCCAAGCGCGTGATCGAACAGTTTGACGTGCACAGCTGTACCGATGTGACCGGGTTCGGCTTAGCAGGTCACAGCGTCGAGATGGCGGAAGGAAGCGGTGTGACTCTGGAAATCCATATGTCGGATTTACCGCTTCAGAAGGAAGCTCCGGATCTGGCAAAGATGGGGTTGATTCCGGCGGGAGCTTACAGAAACCGTTTGTTTGTTGAGAATAAGGTTGATTTTGGGGATACAGAGGAGTTTCTGTGTGATATTTTCTGTGATCCTCAGACCTCGGGGGGACTTTTAGTAAGCGTCACACCGGAGGATGGAGAAAAGATAACGGCCGGGCTGCGGGAAGCCGGTTTGGAGACTGCGTTTGCGGTGATTGGCTGTGTGAAGGAACTGGAAGATAAATTCGTGAAACTGAGGTGAGATTATGATCTATCTCGATAATGCCGCTACCTCGTACCAAAAGCCGGAGGCGGTGTATCAGGCGGTACAGGAGGCCATGCACCATATGGGAAACTCCGGCAGAGGGGCTCACGGCGCATCCCTGGATGCGTCCAGGCAGATCTATTCTGCCAGAGAGCTGCTGGCTGAGCTGTTCCATGCGGGAGACCCATCCCGGGTGGCGTTTACGGCCAATTCCACCGAAAGCCTGAATATGGCAGTCTTCGGTCTGTTCGGACCGGGAGATCACGTAATCACCACAATGCTGGAACATAACTCCGTTCTGCGTCCCCTCTATCTTCTGGAAGAAGCCGGACTGGAGCTGACGATTCTTCCCGCTGATCAAAATGGCTGCATCTGCTACGAGGATATTGAAAAGGCAATCAGACCCAATACGAAAGGAATTATCTGTACCCATGCCTCCAACCTCACCGGAAATATGGTGGATATCGGACGGATTGGGCGCTTCTGCAGAAAGATAGGCCTGCTTTTTGTTGTAGATGCTTCCCAGACCGCAGGCGTGTTCGACATTAATATGGAAGAAATGGGAATTGATGTTCTCTGCTTCACCGGACACAAAGGCCTGCTCGGCCCTCAGGGAACGGGAGGAATCTGCGTGCGCCAGGGTGTTGCTGTGAGACCTCTCATTGTGGGCGGAAGCGGAGTCCACAGCTATTCAAAGGCCCATCCGGAGGATATGCCGACTGCTTTGGAGGCTGGAACTTTAAACGGTCACGGAATTGCCGGACTTTACGCGGCTTTACGCTATATTCAGGAAACTGGCATGGAGCAGATCAGGGAAAGAGAGCTTTCTCTGATGAGGCAGTTTTACGATGGGGTGAGAACCATTCCGGGAGTGACCATTTACGGCGATTTTACGGGGCAGAGGGCGCCTATCGTGTCACTGAATATCCGGGATTACGATTCCGGTGAGGTGGCGGACGAGCTGGCGTATCACTACGAGATCTATACCAGGGCAGGCGCCCACTGCGCGCCTCTGATGCATCGGGCGCTGGGGACGGAGAGTACCGGAGCCGTCCGTTTTTCCATGTCACACTTTAATACGGAAGCCGAGATCGACGAGGCTGTCCGCGCGGTACATGAAATTGCAGATGGCTAGAGCCTGTTTGAAAATTCATTCCTTCCATCTGCACGCCCCATTTCGCGGGCGATTTGCCCCGAATTCACTTAACGTAGCCCACTACGCCGCGCTCATTCGGGACAAATCTCCCACAAAATGTGACGTACATTTGACAGAAAGCAATTTTCAAACACGCTCTACTGCTGTATTGCACTATTACCGTGTTATTCATGCAATGAAGTAATAGAATTCCGGCTTCTGACAGGGGGAAATGTCTATGAATCTGAAACAACTGGAGGCCTTTGTCTGCGTGGCAGAGGTGAAAAGCTTTTCTCAGGCCGCCAAGAAACTGTATTTGACCCAGCCTACGGTCAGTGCCCATATCCATTCGCTGGAAAAGGAGCTGGGTGCCAGGCTGTTTATCCGCACGACGAAGGACGTGGAATTGTCACCGTCCGGGGAACTCCTTTATGACAATGCCAGAAAAATGCTGCAGCTGGAGAAAAATATTCTCCGCGATTTTACGAGGACCGATACGCCGGGCGCTCAAAAGATAACGGTGGGAGCCTCCACCGTTCCAGGGCAGTATATTCTTCCCCAGATCCTTTCCCTGTTTTCCAGGACGTATCCCGGTAATCAGCTGGAATTAATGGAGGCGGACAGTCTGGAAGTAGTCCGAATGGTGTTGGATGGGAAGGTGGAGATCGGCTTTACCGGCACGCGGCTGGAGGATCCGACCTGTGTGTTTGAGCCATTTTATTACGACCGCCTTGTGGTGGTTACGCCAAATGTGGAAACATACCGGCAATATGAGAAGACCGGTTTTCCCATGGAACGTTTCTATGAGGAGAAATGGATTGTCCGGGAGGACGGATCCGGAACGCGAAAGGAAACGGAACAGTATTTGAAGGAACACGGCGTAGATTTAAAACGCATGAATGTGGTAGCCACAATAAGCAATCAGGAGACCATTAAAAAATCGGTCAGCACCGCCATGGGAATTGCCATTATCTCCAGTGCCGCGGTGGAAGATTATGTGGCTCAGGGACAGCTTCTGCGTTTTCCTCTGGCAGAGGGCGATATTTACCGAAAACTTTATATGGTCTGGAGTAAGAGCAATAAGCCTGGCAAGGCGGCCCGGCTGTTCATACAGTTTGTTAGGGAACTGTATGCTTACTTATAGATAAAACCTATAAGCGTAATACGATTATCAATTAGACAGAGGTCCCTTTCTTTGCTACACTGATTTCATAAAATTTACGTAACAATTCAGAGCGGCTGTATCATTCAAGAAGATAAGCCGTGCGAAATTGTTACAGTGAAGAAAAGGGGGACAACATGAATTTGACAGAATCAAAAAAAACACTGGCGTTATCAGGGGTAGTACTGGGTATCGTTGCGGCGGCTTTGGCCTTCTTCGGAAACCCGAAGAATATGGCGATCTGCATTGCCTGCTTTATCCGTGACACGGCGGGGGCCATGAAATTACACCAGGCGGCGGTGGTGCAGTATGTGCGGCCTGAGATCGTCGGAATTGTGGTGGGAGCGTTTTTCATATCTCTGATCACAAAAGAATACCGCTCCACGGCAGGCTCTTCACCGATGATACGGTTTGTGCTGGGGATGATCATGATGATCGGCGCCCTTGTATTTCTGGGATGTCCGCTGCGTATGCTGATCCGTATGTCGGCAGGCGATTTGAACGCCTACGTGGCTCTGGTTGGCTTTGTGGGCGGCGTCTTTACCGGAACAGCCGCACTTAAGAAGGGCTTCAGTCTTGGAAGATCTTATGAATCAAGAAGCGTCAGCGGATACGTTCTGCCGGCCCTTTTGGTTATCGTACTGCTCTTGAGCGTGATGACGACCCTGATGGCAGTCAGCGAGAAGGGGCCGGGAAGTATGCACGCGCCGGTTCTCATTGCACTCGTGGGGGGGCTGGTATTCGGAGCGGTCTCACAGAAATGCCGGACCTGCTTTGCCGGAAGCTTTCGAGATGTGATTTTAATGAAAAACTTTGATTTGATTACGATTATCGGAGCATTTTTCGTAGTAATGCTACTCTTTAATATTGCAACCGGAGGGTTTAAGCTTTCCTTTGATGGGCAGCCGGTAGCCCATGCACAGCATTTGTGGAATATACTCGGTATGTATGTGGTTGGATTTGCAGCCGTCCTTGCAGGCGGGTGTCCCCTCAGACAGCTGGTGCTGGCGGGACAGGGATCTTCCGATTCCGCTGTTACCTTCCTGGGAATGTTCATAGGCGCGGCTCTCTGTCATAACTTTGGACTTGCCGGCGCGGCGGCAGCGGCAGCGACGGACGCTTCACCAGCGGTAGCCGGGGGTCCGGGAATGGCTGGAAAAGCAGCGGTTATCATCTGTATCGCGGTGCTGTTTGTAATTGGTTTTCTTCCGGGAATTCAGCGGGAGAAAAAATAGAAGATCAGAGATCAGAGGTTAGAGATTAGAGATCGGAGATCAGAAAGTGCAGAGAACAGATCAGGAGGAAACCCACATGTACGAAGTAGATGCAAGAGGCTTATCGTGTCCGGAACCGTTAATGCTGGTGTCGGATGCATTGAAATCCCATCCGGGAGAGAAATTGAAAGTTCTGGTGAGCGAGCCGCATTCCAGAACGAATATAGAGAAATTTGTTAAGAGTAGAGGACTCACAATGCTGGTAAAAGAGACTGGTTCGGAGTTCGAACTGACGATAGAAGGATAGAAATTAATGAGGCAAAAGGAAAATAAAGTGATTGTGACTTTCCACACAACGGCGGAAGCGATTGCGATGGAGAAAGCCTGTTTAAACGGCGGAATCCCGGGCCGCCTTATTCCGGTCCCGCGCCAGATTTCCTCCGGATGCGGATTGGCCTACTGTGCCGCCGCAGAGCTGGAGGAAATGGTTTTAAAATATATGAAGCAAAATGATATGCATTATGAGGAGGTTGGTGTGTATCTGATCTGAATCGATTCGATGGAAGCAAATGAGGCGGTTTGATGCGGAAAGCAGAGAGCAGAGAGCAGAAATCAGAAAGTAGAGATCAGAAATCATAAAACAACCAACAACCAACCAACAGCAATACCAGCGGTCAGATCTCTGACCGCTTTTTTTTTACTAATAATTTTTTAGATTTATAGAAAAAAGCTATAAGTATCCTCTCCGAATTGTATTCAAAATATCGACCCAGAAGACAGAAATAAAGAAAAATGCACAAAAATAAAAATGGTATTGACAAATAGTTGTACAATATGGTAGACTCAAACTGTCAGAGGTCAGAAAATTTAATAGAGATAAGTATTCAAAGAAACTTATATATGCTCATAATTGGTTGAGCGTTTCTACCAACTACCGTAATAGTTGTCTATAAGTTTTTGCATGACTGTCAGCACGATCAGTAAAGACTGCAAAAGACACCAGTCATGTGAAAATTATAGGGGTGACGGTGGTTTTTTTTTGAGGTAGAAGTCGTCCGGACGCGATTTTACAGCTGTCTCTCCTATAACAGGAATACGGAATAGGAGGGAAAATGGCCGGAGATAAGAATTTTGTACTGAAGGGAAACATCTGTTACAGCGAAGATGCAAAGAACTTAAAACTGGTAGAAGCCGGATGGCTCGTCTGCAGGGAGGGGCTGTGTGCCGGAGTTTTTGAGACACTGCCGGAGGAATACGCATCGTATCCGGTGACGGACTGCGGCGATCAGATCATCACACCAGGACTTGTAGACTTACATGTCCACGCACCGCAGTATGCGTTCCGCGGTCTGGGAATGGATTTAGAGCTTCTGGACTGGCTGAATACCAACACATTTCCGGAGGAGTCCAAGTACCGGGATTTAGAGTATGCGAAGAGCGCCTATGGAATTTTTGCTGATTCCATGAGGAGCAGTGCGACAACGAGAGCCTGTATTTTTGCAACCATCCACAATCAGGCGACAAAGCTTCTTATGGATCTCATGGAGGAAACCGGATTAAAGACCATGATCGGCAAGGTCAACATGGACCGGAACTCACCGGAGTACTTATGTGAAGAGAGTGCGGAGCAGTCCGTGGCCGACACGGTGAAGTGGCTGGAGGACACGGCGGATCAGTATGAGAACGTCCGTCCGATCCTGACACCAAGGTTCATTCCATCCTGTACGGATGAACTGATGAGGAAGCTAAAAGAGGTTCAGAAGAAGTATGACCTTCCGGTTCAGTCTCATTTGTCTGAGAATCAGGGCGAGATCGCATGGGTACAGGAGTTGTGCCCGGAGTCACGCTTCTACGGAGATGCTTACGATCAGTTTGGCCTGTTCGGCGGAGATGTGAAGACCATTATGGCCCACTGTGTATCCTCGACCGAAGAGGAAATCGAGTTAATGAGAGGACGCGGCGTATATGTCGCCCACTGTCCGGAATCCAATACGAACCTGTCATCTGGTGTTGCACCGGTGAGAACCTATCTGGACAAAGGCGTCAACGTGGGGCTTGGCTCTGACGTAGCCGGCGGAAGCAAGGAATCCATATTTTACGCCATGGCACACGCAGTCCAGGTATCCAAGCTGAGATGGAGATTACAGGATACCAGCTTAAAACCGCTTACCGTGGAAGAAGCATTCTATTTGGGAACCATGGGCGGCGGCTCATTCTTCGGAAAGGTTGGAAGCTTCATGGAAGGTTATGAGTTTGACGCTTTGATTCTCGACGACAGTGATATCCGCCATCCGCAGCCGCTTTCCCTGAAGGAGAGACTGGAGCGTTTCATCTATTTATCTGATGAGAGGCATATAAAAGGAAAGATCGTAGCGGGAAACAGAATTTTCTGATATAATAAAAGCAAAGTGTAAATTTAAAACTGAATATAGAATTTCGAGAAGTTACCATATACGAAAGAAACCCATATATACTGAGCTGCGTGGGGCTGCTCTGCTATATAAACGAAAATCATTCAACTATCAAGGAGGTAGGAAGTATGGAAACGAAGGGAAACGAGAACTTTTTTGAGAAAGTGTTCCACTTGTCGGAAAACCACACGGACGTCAAAACCGAAGTTGTAGCCGGTATTACCACATTTATGACCATGGCATACATACTCGCAGTAAACCCGAGCATCTTAAGTGCAACTGGTATGGACAGCGGCGCCATATTCACGGCAACTGCACTTGCAGCACTGGTAGCGACTCTGTTAATGGCAGCATTTGCAAACTATCCGTTTGTACTTGCACCAGGTATGGGATTAAATGCGTACTTTGCATACACCGTTGTTTTGAACATGGGTTACACCTGGGAGATGGCTCTGGCAGCTGTATTTGTAGAAGGTCTTATCTTCATTCTTCTGTCACTGACCAATGTGCGGGAAGCGATCTTCAACGCAATCCCGATGAACTTAAAACACGCGGTATCCGTAGGTATCGGTCTGTTCATCGCATTTATCGGCCTTCAGAACGCGAAAATCGTTGTGGACGGCGCCACACTTGTTTCTGTTTACTCCTTCAAGGGTGCTTTAACGGATGGAACCTTCAATTCCGTAGGAATTACAGTTTTATTAGCAATCATCGGTATTCTCATTACCGCAATTTTAGTTGTTAAGAATGTAAAGGGCAATATCTTATGGGGAATCCTGGCAACCTGGATTCTTGGCATGATCTGCCAGGCGGTCGGCTTATATCAGCCGAATCCGGAACTTGGCATGTACAGCGTATTCCCGGATTTATCCTCCGGTTTCGGTATCAAGAGCATGGCTCCGACGTTCTTCAAACTGGACTTCTCAAGAGTATTTTCCCTTGACTTCCTGGTAGTTATGTTCGCGTTCTTATTCGTCGATATGTTTGATACGCTGGGAACGTTAATCGGTGTAGCTTCCAAGGCCGATATGCTTGATAAAGACGGAAAGCTTCCGCATATCAAGGGCGCTTTGATGGCAGACGCTGTTGGTACATCCGTAGGCGCATTATTCGGTACTTCCACCACCACAACCTTCGTAGAGAGCGCTTCCGGCGTTTCCGAAGGCGGCAGAACAGGTTTAACGGCAGTAGTAGCAGCCATTTTATTCGGCTTATCCTTATTCCTGTCCCCGATCTTCTTAGCGATTCCGTCCTTTGCAACGGCACCGGCTCTCGTAGTAGTAGGATTCTTAATGCTTACTTCCATTACGAAGATCGACTTCAACGATTTTACAGAAGCAATTCCATGCTACATTGCAATCATCGCCATGCCGTTTATGTACAGCATTTCTGAAGGTATTGCCATGGGCGTTATCTCCTATGTAGTCATCAATCTGGTTACAGGTCACGCAAAGGAGAAGAAGATCAGTACGCTGATGTATGTTTTGGCGGTACTGTTTGTACTAAAATATATATTGATTTAATAATATATAGAGCAACTGAAAATAGCAACCTGAGCAAATCAGGAGAACCGGTCAGGTAGACATTGTCAAACGGGCTGGCGGCGACATCACTTTGATGGATGAAATTGTCCTGAAAAAGTCTCGTCGCTGCCAGCCTTTCTTATTTTTTAAGAACAGGAGCCGGCCGGGGCCTGATTAGCAGGAGAATAAAAGAAACAGGAGGTAGGATACCATGGGAGTTGGTAATAACATGGTCCGCGTTGACGCCATCGAGAAAGTGACCGGCGGCGCCAAATATACGGCGGATTTAGAACCAAAAGGACTTCTTGTGGCTAAGGTCGTAAGAAGCACAATTGCCAATGGTGTAGTAAAAAGCTTTGATTTGGAGGCAGCTCTGGCTGTGCCGGGAGTCGTCAAGATCGTTACGTGTTTTGACGTTCCGGATATTCAGTTCCCGACACCGGGACATCCCTGGTCTGTGGAAACCGCGCACCAGGATATTGCAGACAGAAAGCTGTTAAACACCAGAGTCCGCGTCTACGGTGACGACATCGCTGCGGTAATCGCAGAGGATGAGATCGCGGCAAGCCGTGCGGCGCGTCTGGTGAAGGTGGAGTATGAGGAGTACGAACCCATGCTTACCGTCGAGGCTGCCATGGCAGAAGGAGCCACGGTTCTTCACGAGGAGAAGCCGGGCAATATAATCGCCCATTCCAGCTTTGTAGTAGGGGAAGGAACCTATCAGGAGGCTGTGGAAGGAGAGGACGTGGTAGAGATCGATCATGTCTATGCGACGCAGAGCGTTCAGCACTGCCATATCGAGACTCCGATTTCCTTTGCCTACATGGAAAAGGGAAGGATTGTTGTGACGACTTCTACTCAGATTCCTCATATTGTACGCCGTGTCATCAGCCAGGCGCTGGGGATTCCGGCCGGTGAAATCCGCGTGATCAAGCCGTACATCGGCGGAGGATTCGGCAACAAGCAGGACGTCCTTTATGAACCGTTAAATGCGTTCCTCTGCACCCAGGTGGGCGGAAGAGGCGTCCGTATGGAGATTTCCAGGGAAGAGACGCTGGCCTGCACGAGAGTGCGTCATGCCATCAAGCTGCACGTGAAGGCGGCAGTGAGAAAGGATGGAACGCTGGTAGCGAGAAAGCTGGAGGCATACTCCAACCAGGGCGGTTACGCTTCTCACGCCCACGCCATTGTGGCAAACACATCCAATGAGTTCAAGCAGATTTACCACGACGAGAAGACGCTGGAATCCGACGCTTACACTGTCTATACGAATATTGCCACGGGCGGCGCCATGAGAGGTTACGGAATTCCGCAGGCTGCATTTGCGGCGGAGTGTATGGCCGATGATCTGGCTGTGGCCGTTCATATGGACCCGCTGGAATTCAGAATGAAAAACTGCATGCCGGAGGGCTATGTGGATCCCCATACCCACGTTGCATGTAATACATACGGCTTAAAGGAATGTATGGAAAAAGGCCGGAGCTATATTCATTGGGATGAAAAACGGAAAGAGTATGAGAACCAGACCGGTCCTGTCAGAAAAGGAATCGGAATGGCGATCTTCTGCTATAAGACAGGCGTTTACCCGATCTCTCTGGAAACCGCTTCCTGCCGTATGGTTTTAAATCAGGATGGCTCCATGCAGCTGCAGATGGGCGCTACGGAGATCGGACAGGGCGCGGATACCGTATTTACCCAGATGGCCGCGGAGACCACTGGTATTACGGAGGACAAAGTTCATATTCTCTCCACGCAGGATACCGATATTACACCGTTTGATACGGGCGCTTACGCATCCCGCCAGACGTATGTCAGCGGTATGGCCGTGAAGAAGGCCGGACTCATTTTCAAGGACAGAATCCTGGATTATGCGGCATATATGCTGGATAAAGAGAAAGACACCATGGATATCCAGAATAACGTGGTAGTCGATAAGGAGAGCAGGGAGAAGCTTCTCGATATGGCGGAGCTTGCAACGACGGCGTTCTATAGCCTCGACCGCTCGATCCACATCACCGCGGAGGCGACCAGCCACTGCAAGGATAATACTTTTGCAACGGGCGCCTGCTTCGCAGAGGTGGAAGTGGATATGCCTCTCGGCAAGGTGAAGGTGACCAACATTGTCAATGTTCACGACAGCGGCAAGCTGATCAACCCGAAGCTGGCTGAGGCACAGGTTCACGGCGGCATGAGCATGGGACTTGGATACGCGCTCAGTGAAGAACTCCTCTTTGATAAGAGCGGCAGGCCGCTAAATGACAACCTGCTGGATTACAAACTGCCTACCTCCATGGACACGCCGGATCTCCACGTGCAATTTGTGGAACTGGACGATCCGACGGGTCCATTTGGAAATAAAGCGTTAGGTGAGCCGCCGGCTATTCCGGTCGCACCGGCCATCCGGAACGCAGTGTTAAACGCAACTGGTGTAGCGGTAGATTCCCTGCCTCTTGACCCGCAGAAGCTTGTGGCTCATTTTAAGGCAGCGGAACTGATTTAGAAGGGACGGTGATATTCCATGTATGATATTGAAAAATTATACCAGGCAAAAGATATAGGGGATGCGATCCGTGCCTTAAAGGAAGACCCCGAGGCCGTCGTCATTTCCGGCGGCAGCGACGTGCTCATTAAGGTCAGGGAAGGCAAGCTTGCCGGATGCTCCCTGGTCAGCATTCACGGAATCAAAGAACTGGAAGGTGTGAGAATGGAAGAGGACGGCACCATCGTCATCGGTCCGGCGACCACATTTTCCCATGTAACCAATAACAGGATTATTCAGAAATATATCCCGATTTTAGGGGATGCCGTGGACCAGGCAGGCGGACCGCAGCTGCGCAACATCGGTACGGTGGGCGGCAATGTCTGTAACGGTGTGACCAGTGCGGACAGCGCGTCATCCTTCTGCTGCCTCGACGCGGTCTTAGTCGTCGAAGGACCGGAGGGAGTGCGGGAGATTCCGATCCGCGAGTGGTATACCGGCCCTGGAAAGACGGTAAGACAGCACGACGAGATACTGACTGCCATCCGGATCCGCAAGGAGTCCTACGAGGGCTTTGGCGGCCATTACATCAAGTATGGCAAGAGAAACGCCATGGAGATCGCTACCATGGGCTGCGCGGTCACAGTAAAGCTGACCGAAGATAAGAAGCACATCGAAGAAATGCACATCGGCTACGGCGTCGCCGCTCCGACCCCGATCCGCTGCTTTAAGGCAGAGGAAAAGGTGAAAGGCATGGAAATCGGAAACGAGCTGTTTGAGACGCTGGGCAAGAGCGTTCTGGAGGAAGTTAATCCGCGTACCAGCTGGAGAGCTTCCAAGGAATTCCGTTTACAGCTCATCGAAGAGATGGCAAAACGTGCCCTGAAACAGGCGATTATAAATGCAGGGGGTGAATGCGATGCTTAAGATTGTTCATATGATTGTTAACGACAAAGAGGTCGAGGTGGCGGTAGACGACAGGGAATCCTTACTGGAGACGCTGAGGGACCGTCTGGGCCTTACCAGCGTGAAGAAAGGCTGTGAGGTCGGAGAGTGCGGCGCCTGTACCGTCTTGGTGGACGGCGAGGCCATCGACAGCTGTATCTACTTAACCATGTGGGCGGAAGGACGCCGGATCATGACGGTAGAGGGCTTAAAAGGTCCTAACGGCGAGCTGAGCACGATCCAGAAGGCATTTGTGGAAGAAGCGGCCGTGCAGTGCGGCTTCTGTACGCCGGGTCTGATCATGACCGCGGTGGAGATTGTGGGAACCGGAAAACGGTACAACCGTGAGGAATTGAGAAAGATGATATCCGGCCATCTCTGCCGGTGTACGGGATATGAAAATATCTTAAACGCCATGGAGAGAATCGTGGAAGAGACTTATAAGGTGGTTGGCAAAGAGGATTAAAGGGAGAAGCGTGTTACTGTTTTCATAGAGCTTCATTATGTTTTGGATTGTTTCGAAGAGAGAAAAAGCCGGAGCGGCGACATTTGGGAGAGTGTCGCCGCTCCGGCTTTTTGGGTGAGGTGAGGTGCGGAGAAGGGGAAGATTGGATTGTTGGGGGGATATTTAGATCTGTTTCGGAAAAATGATGCGGAAGCAGACTGTCAGACGCGGCATTTCTATGGTATGATAGATGAAACTTAAGTGACACATTTAAGAAAACGAGGACAGAGCGCATGGAAGACGGGCTGAGAACCGTGATGAAAGAATACATCGATCAGGTAGACGACGTTTGCCTTCGTTTGCTGGATGGTCTCTGCCTGAAATCCAAAGCGGATTTTCTGTGCAGCAGAAAGCTGCGCTGGGGCATCGAGTATGAGACCAATGGAACGAAGTATCTGCTTTATGGGGCCGGATGCCGGGCCTGTGACGGGGAACGGTATCTGGACTGGAATTTTGGCTATGGAAGCAGATGGTGTGGAATAGACCCGTGGCTTCTCGCCAGGACGCTGGAATATAACTGGGATCCGCATACAGAATACTACGACGGAAACCGAGTGAAAGCGGAATGTGAACAGGCGGTATCGCTTGGCGAAATGTATCAGAAGCACAATCTCTATTACTTCACAATTCCTGCCAGCGAAACCTTTGAACCACAGTTTCCCAAAGAATTTGATACTCTGATCGTGGAACATTTTGAGGACCGATGGGTGATCCCGAGGAACCGGATGGTTGAGCGCTTCTTAAGAAAGAGCAGAAGGGTGTACAAGGAAATCGGCAGCAGCCTGAATAAATATACACTGAGATTCATGCTGGACGGGAAAGAGACCGGTACATTTTTGTACGATGATATCTGTTATCCGGAGCGTGCGGTGACGATTATGAGAGAAATTCTGATCAACTTCGGGAGCGATACAGACAAACCACAGAGAATGGAGAACAGATGAAATATTTAATATACGGAGCAGGAACGATTGGAATAACCTATGGATGGCTGCTGTCTCAGAATCACGAGATCGACCTGCTGGTGAAGCCGGAGCACTATGAAGAACTGTCTGGAGGAGTGGTTTTATCCGTTAAGGACTTGAGGAAGAAGGCCTCCTCTTACGAGAACGTGACTTTTTATCCCAGCTGTGTGACGGAAGTGACAGACCATTACGACGGGCTCCTGGTAACTGTTAACCGGTGTCAGCTGGCGGGCGTTCTGCCCCGGCTTTCAGAGCTGGCTGAACATACAAAATATTTTGCATTTATGCAGAATAACTGGAATATTCAGGCGGAGATCGAGGCGTACTTATCGGCGGATCAGTATCTGATTGCGTTCCCTTCCAGCACGGGAGGCGGCCGCGATGAAGCCGGCTTAAAGATCATTCTCTTCGATGAGGCAGTAAGGCTGGGCGGAAAATGCCGGGCCGGGCTTGGCGACATACAGACAGCGCTGAATCAGTCCGGGATTCGTACGGTGTTCGATAAAAATATCTTTGACTGGATGAAGGTCCACTATTTGCAGCAGTCTGTTACGGCGGGCGCTGTGCTGGAATGCGGGGGTTACGGCTCATTTGCGAGTGACTATCAGGCCGTCAAAAAGGTGGTCAAGGCGTTTCGGGAGGGGATCAGTGTGTGCCGGATGCAGGGAGTCGATACGAATAAGACATTTCCGGCCGGCCTGTTCAAACTCCCGACGTTTGTGGCAGCCCATATCATGCAGAACATGTTTTTAGAGACCAACACCAGGGAGATGGTGGAAAACCATATGAAGAAGGGGCTTCCGGAATGGGCGGCGGGCTACCAGGAGATATTAAACGCCGGAACGTGCTGCGGCCTGCCTATGACGGTATGGAGATCGTACGATGAGGCGGTGGAAAAGTACTGCCTGGAACAGACCTTGAAATGTTAAAAATGCACAAAAAACAGACGAATTTTTTATTAGTTTATACAGATTGCAGGAAATGAGACTGTCTGCTATACTAACACACAGTAAGAATTGCACCTTGATAAGTACATCTCTATATGGCTGTTTAAAACATAGCTGGGTTCACGCGGCATATTTTCTCCCAATTTATATTCGGCGGCATTACTCTTGACGATATGAAGGGACGAATCGTGAGCGTCCCTGTCCGCCAGCAGTATACCAGAAGTATAGTTGTATGAAACAATGCATATTTTTACGTAAAAAATTCAGGAGGAATTGAAATGGCAGAAACTCTATTGATGAAAAACGTAAAGTATCTTGTGACATGTGACGACAACGACAGGTTTATGACGGATATTAACATGCTGGTGACAGATGGGGTAATTACCTACATTGGAACAGAAGAAAAAACAGCTGATAAAATAATTGATGCGTCCCGGATGGTTGTCTATCCGGGACTTATTAATTCCCATCATCATTTATATCAAACCTTCACAAGAAATCTTCCACAGGTACAAAACATGGAACTCTTTCCATGGCTGAAAACTTTATATGAGATATGGAAGGGCATCGACGGCGACAGTGTCTACTACAGCTCCTTAACCGGAATGGGGGAACTGTTAAAGACTGGCTGCACGACGTGCTTAGACCATCACTACGTGTTTCCGGAGCACAGCGCCGGAGCACTTCTTGACGCGCAGTTTGCGGCGGCGGACGCTCTGGGAATCCGAATGGCGGCCACGCGGGGCAGCATGGATTTGAGTGTGAAGGACGGGGGACTGCCTCCGGACAGCGTGGTTCAGACGATCGATGAGATTTTAAGGGATTCGCAGGCGGTGGTTGAGAAGTATCATGATTCTTCCAGGTATTCCATGCACACCGTTGCGCTGGCGCCCTGTTCGCCGTTCAGCGTGACCGGCGGCCTCTTAAGAGAATCAGCGGTCCTGGCCCGTAGCCTGGGAGTCCGCCTCCATACGCACCTGGCGGAGACGAAGGACGAGGAGGCGTTCACCCTGGAGCATTACGGCATGCGTCCGCTGGCCTATATGGAGAGCCTGGGATGGATCGGAGACGATGTCTGGTATGCTCATGGAATCCATTTTAACACAGAGGAACTGGAACTTCTGGCAGCGACGGGGACTGGAGTGGCCCACTGCCCTGTCTCCAACATGAAGCTTTCCTCCGGCATTGCCAGAATCCCGGAAATGCTGCGGCTGGGAGTGAAAACCGGACTGGCCGTAGACGGAAGCGCCAGCAACGACGGCTCCAATATGCTGGAGGAGATGCGGGTGGCCTATCTGCTTCACCGCCTGAATTCCAGCAGTGAGGCTCCTTCCGGTTACGATATCCTTAAGATGGCTTCGAGAGGGAGCGCATCGATTCTCGGACGAGAGGAACTGGGACATTTAGCCGAGGGGATGGCGGCGGATTTCTTTGCCATATCCCTGGACCGCATCGAGCTGGTCGGCGGACAATACGACCCGAAATCACTGCTGTCCTGCATCGGATTCAAAGGTGCTGTGGATTACACGGTTGTGAACGGGAAGGTCGTGGTAGAGCAGGGCCGTCTCGTCAATGTGGAAGAGGAAAAGATCGTATCGAAGGCCAACGCGGCTGTGGAAAAACTTCTGAATATAAAGTGAGGATCGTGAGATGAATGAGAAAAGAAATGCTTCGGTTTTTGATTTAAATGGAATACCCAAAATGTCCCAGACACTGCCCCTGGCGCTCCAGCATGTGGTTGCCATGATCGTAGGCTGTGTGACGCCGGCCATCATCGTCGCGGGAGTGACAGGCGCCAGCCGGGAGGACCAGATTATCCTGATCCAGGCGGCGCTGCTCATATCCGCGGTTGCGACGCTGATCCAAGTGTTTCCTGTCCATAAATACTGCGGCTCCGGCCTTCCTGTCATTATGGGCGCCAGCTTTGCATACATACCCATGCTGATATCGCTGGGAAGCCGGTTTGACCTGCCCACCATTTTCGGCGCGCAGCTGGTGGGCGGCGCGGTTGCGATCCTGGTCGGTGTCTTCTATAAGAAGATCAACGCGCTGTTTCCTCCCATTGTGACGGGAACTGTGGTCTTTACGATTGGTCTGTCCCTGTATCCGACGGCGGTGAATTACATGGCAGGCGGCACGGGAGCGGCGGATTTTGGAAGCCCTCTTAACTGGGCAATCGCACTTTTTACGCTGGGCGTCGTACTTTTCTGCAATCACTTTACGAAAGGGATCACGAAAATGGCATCGATCCTGATCGGGATGGCCTGCGGCTACGTTCTGGCCCTTGTGCTGGGAAAGGTTTCCTTCGCCCCTGTAGCGGAGGCGGGATGGTTTCAGATCACGACACCGCTGCATTTTGGCATTAAATTTGAACTCACCTCGATCATATCGATGACAATCATGTGTATTGTGGGATCGGTAGAGGCAATCGGGGACTTTACCTCCACAGCGGGCGGCGGCCTGGACTGGGAGGCAACGGAGAATGAGATGTGCGGAGGGATAATCGGGAATGGAATCGCCTGCATTCTGGGCGGTCTGTTTGGCGGAATCCCCACGGCGACATTCAGCCAGAATGTGGGAATTGTTATTATGACAAAGGTGGTAAACCGGTTTGTGATCGGTACGGCGGCTGTTATCATCCTTCTGGCCGGATTTATTCCGAAGTTCGCCTCGCTGCTTACGACCATCCCCTCCTGCGTGCTGGGCGGCGCGACGTTGTCCGTCTTTGCCATGATCGCCATGACAGGAATCAAGCTGATCGTGAAGGAAGAGCTGACCGCCCGCACCATCTCAATCGTGGGCCTGTCCGTTGCCGTCGGTATCGGCGTAATCCAGGCTCCGGGTTGTCTGGGACTGTTCCCGGATTGGGCCAGAACCATATTTGGGGAATCGGCGGTTGTGATGTCCAGTATTATGTCGATTGCACTGAATCTGATCCTTCCGAGGGAAGAGGCGGAAGCGGAAGAGTTGGTGTATGAGGCAGAACGTGTTTAAGGAGCTTTCGTTTTGCTTGGAAAATGTGATTTTTTTCTTTGAGTAGTGTGGCATAAAAAACGCCTTTTACATAACGAATAGGACATAACGTATAAAGCCGTCTTCTTGAGTTTCCGCAAATTGTAATTGAAAAATGAATATAGTAATCAAAGGTGCCAATCTGCCGTTTTTTGAAATGCTGGCGAGTGGCAGAATAATGAGTAGAGGCACTTTAACAAGCCCCGCCGGAACCGGACTTTGGGAGATTTATTCTTTTATCTATTTAAGCGGTCAGCTTAAGGCTGAGTTGACGGTATGCAGGACGTTTTGTCCTGAACCAGAGTCTGACGCCCTCTTTTGCATACGACAGTATGCCGGAGATCCCTTTTGCCAGCCGATAATAGCAGAAATGCACTTTTTCTTTCACCGGATCTGCTGTCTTTATAATGGAAACCTTAAGGGCATTCGTCTCTGATTTCATGGTGATCTGTGCAAGGAATGCCATGCATAAGGTAATATAAAAATTTAATGCGTTTATGGCTTTGAGTTTTCTTACCCTGAAATTTTCAAACTGGAACATCTGTTTTTTACACCGGAAATATTCTTCGATCCGCCACCTGGAAAAGTATTGCTTTGCTACAGCGATCACATCCTCTTTTGAACGGATTGGTTTATTTGTGGCAAGCATCATAGGATGCTCTGTGATACCATAAACCAGCACCAGATAAATGTCCTTTCTGGAGGCGGTGATCTGTACCTTCACATGGGAAAGATAAGCTTCGTGTTCTTTTCCTTTATAAAATAGAGGGAGTTTTACTTTTCCTTTCCTACGGTTACGCAGCTCCGTTGCAAAAGTCCATTTATTATGGTAGAGCAGCTTACGTTTGGCAGTAAGGCGTATGACATAGTCCTGTCCCATGGAATCCAGCTTGAGAAACATCTTGTTATCATCATAGCCACGGTCCATGACAAAAGTCGCTTTTCCAAACAGGGAATTGGCCCGCTCCATAGCGGAGAATGTGACATCGTTAATGGAGGTAAAGTTTTTTTCACTGGAAGAATGGATCTCGGAAAAGAGACTAAGCGGATGATTGTTGTTGGTAAGGACCGTGGCTTCGGTAACATGATAGCCCTTTTTATAGAGATTTTTTGTGGCAGTGCTTTCGGAACCATCACGTACCCATCCAAGCGATTCAAATTTGTAACCATCAGGCTTGACAACATCACTGTCGTCGATATGGATAACGGGCTGAGCAGGACACCATTTTTTAACCTGTGTGAGGTAAGCTTTCAGAGCTTCCCGGGGAGTCCCCTTGGCAAGATGGTGTGAAAGGCGGTCAACAATGTTGATTTTTTTGGAAGTTTCATGGAGCTGGTCAACAATATCCGTAAGTAGGCAGCTTTTGGAAGCGAGGATACCATAATTCATTTCAGCAATAAATTTGCGTTCCGGTTTAGGAAGCTTTCTTGAAAAATTATTTGAAAAAGTTAAAATTTCCCGTTTCATTTGGTAAGTATTTGATGTAAAATAAGCCATAAGGAATCCCCTTTCTTTTTGTTTAGTAAGATTTTTGTTTGGTAGCTTAATTTTACATCAAAAAGGGATAGGATTCCTTATATTTTGGGCATTTTTTTAAAGTTGTATATAAGTATAAACAGTAATGGTGCTTCTGTGGACAGAACTGCGGAAACTCGAGAGCCGTCTTGTATTGACAAGGCGGCTTTATACAGTTCTCATCGGCAGCAAATGTGGATTCGAGGACCTGGAGCGTTGCAGAATTCACCGAAACTTACGCCCTGGTATGCCCCAATGCAATAAGCTTGTATGCGATCGATAGAGATTCCTTTACTTCTCGATATTACCGTTCAGCCTGATGATTTCCTGACGCAGGCGCTCCAGCTCATCGTCTTTCCGTTCCAGCTCATCATCTTTCCGTTCAAGTTCATTATCTTTCCGTTCCAACGCTTCTGCAAGTCTTCTGATCTCTTCCTGCTGTTCCTCAATCATCAGTTCCACTGTGTTCTTATCATACATGGCCAGCGTCTCATTGTACATCGCAATCAACTCCTACGGTTCCCTCTGAAATGCAGCTATTTCTTTGTATAGTTCCAGAAAAGCGGGATACGTCTCAATCACTCGTTTTATGTCTTCTGGTTCATCCGTGCTCAAAAAATACAGCCACGCATCCAGCTCTTTATCTATATTGTGAGTGATTTCCTTAAAAATGTCAAGCGCTATAAAGATATATTCCTGCAGCAGATTCAGCTCCAGTCCTGTGTCAAATTTTTGACTGGAGCGATGGATGTACTGGTCCGGAACCTTATGAAATTCAGACGAACTGTTCTCCACCAATACGATCGTATAGACCTTCTGGAGGTCGCGGTATGAAAACTTTTTCTTCTTCCTGCTCTTTTGCCGGTCATATTGACGAATGACCAGATCCGAGGAATAGCAGGCGCTTCTCTGTCCAGGAAAGCGGTATCCCACCTTCTGAATCTCCACATTGGCCAACGCACCGTTTTCCAGTTCCACAACGATATCCATGATGATTAACGACGCCTCGGCCGCCAGACGTCTGGACTGGGAAGGCAGAACCTGTTTTACCGTTACTTTCTGTCCAATAATAACCGTCAGCAGGCGGGACAATCGTTCCCCGTGAAGTACGGGATCAAATATGTGTTTAAAAAACGGGTCATATGTGATCTTTACCCCTTTTGCGCCCCTGACAATGTCAAAAATCTCCCTTTTGTAGTCTTCGGTCAGGTTTAAATACTCTTCATAGGCCGGCGACGTCTCCAGAATTCTTAGAGCCTCCTTTTCGGGCAGCACAATACCGCCCATACCGTTAGACAGATACTCTGTGTTTTTCATACGCATGATCTCCTTTTTCAGATGTGTTTGAGTGAATAGATTGGCGAAATGCCAGATAATCAGAATGAACGGAAGAGGTTCCGCTCATAAAGTGAATGTATTTATTATAGCAGAGTAACAGGGAAAATGGAACAGAAAGATTAGAAATAATGCCCGGGAGTTTGACAGTTGAATATTAAGAAAAATACTTGCAGGCTGCATAAAGCC
>NZ_JBKVCZ010000083.1:0-30570 GCF_046966825.1 Hungatella sp.
GACACAGGATATGGATGCTGTCCGGCCCGGCTTATTTTAATGGAAAATATCTTTAAATATGAAGAACAGCGGATTTTGTGCATTTTATACAAAAAAATAGTTTTTGTTTGTTATATTGGACGGTTTACAGTAAAGAATGAAGAGTATATAATAAAAACAAGATATGAGATCGATCTCATATAAAAATATAAATAGACACAAAGAAGACAGAATAATAAAAGGCAAAAAGAATGGGAACAATTTCATAAGATGTATAGGAGGGGAATTATGGATTACAGGGAATCAGCAAAACAGGTATTTGAATTGATCGGCGGAAAATCCAATCTGATATCGGCAGCCCACTGTGCCACCAGACTGCGCCTTGTGGTGGCAGATGAGTCGGTCTGCAAAAAGGGAGCCATAGAAAATGTAGACGGGGTGAAGGGAGTATTTAGTGCCTCCGGCCAGCTTCAGATCATTTTCGGCACGGGCACGGTGAATAAAGTATATGAGGAATTTATCGCTGTGGCCGGGATTACAGCCGCATCGAAGGATGAAGTAAAGCAGGCCGCCGCGAAGAAGGGGAATCCGTTCCAGAGAGCGATCAAGGCGCTCGGTGATGTGTTCGTCCCCATTATTCCGGCCATCGTTGCCAGCGGTCTCCTGATGGGACTTTTAGAAGGTATCTGCAAGGTATACCCGGCGCTTGCCGGATCAGGAACCTATACGATTCTTCACCTGATGAGCAGCGCGGCATTCACCTTCCTTCCTGTCTTAATTGCGTTCAGCGCGGCAAAGGTTTTCGGCGGCAATCCATTTCTGGGAGCCGTTATCGGTATGGTCATGATCCATCCGGACCTCCTAAACGCATGGTCCGTGGCGGGAGCCGAGTCGATTCCGACTGCTTCCGTGTGGTTTGGTCTCTATAACATTAATCTTACCGGTTACCAGGGCCATGTGATTCCGGTCGTCATCGCGGTGTTCTTCATGTCGAAGCTGGAGAAGAAGCTGCATAAGATCGTTCCTGAGATGTTTGACTTATTTGTAACTCCGCTTGTGACGGTCCTTGTGACAGGATACGTAACTCTGACTGTTTTTGGCCCGGTCTTCTCGCTGCTGGAAAATGGAGTACTGGAAGGCGTGAAGTTCCTGATCACCATTCCATTCGGTATCGGTTCGTTCTTTGCCGGTGCGGTCTACGCCCCAACGGTTGTGGCCGGAGTTCATCATATGTATAATGCGCTGGAAGCCGGTCTGTTAAGCTCTGCCGGAATCAACACCTGGATGCCGATTGCCACGGCGGCTAATGTGGCTCAGGGCGGCGCGGCTCTCGCTATAGCCATGAAGACGAAGAATAAAAAAATGAAAGAGCTGGCGCTTCCGGCCTCCCTCTCCGCATTTTTGGGAATTACGGAACCTGTTATCTTCGGTGTGAACTTAAGATTTATGAAATCCTTTATTGCCGGCTGCATCGGCGGCGCCTGCGGAGCCATGGTATCCGGTATTCTCGGTGTCGGCGCTTCCGCTTACGGAATCACAGGATTGTTCGGATTCCTCATCACTACCGACTATGTATGGCAGTATGCGCTGGTCATTCTCGTGGCAGCAGCAGTGGCGTTCTTCCTTTCCTGGTCATTTTTCCACGACGAAAAGGAAGAAAAAGAAGATAAGGAAGTTAATGAAGAGAAGGAAGCTAACGAAGAGAAAGAAGCAAACGATAAAAAAGATGCAGACAACGAGTCTCATGATTTCAAAGAACCTTTCGTGAACACAACCGCAGAAAGTACTCCGAACACGCCCCATACTGTTTACAGCCCCTTGAGCGGAACTGTCATCCCTATGACAGAAGTAAAGGATCCTACGTTTGCTGCTGAAGTTCTCGGTAAGGGAGCGGCGGTGGTACCTTCTGAGGGAAAAGTCTTTTCCCCGTGTGACGGCACCGTAGTCACGATCTTTGAAACCTGCCATGCGATTGGACTGATGTCCGGAGATGGAACGGAGATTTTAATCCACGTAGGGCTCGATACCGTACAGCTGGGAGGAAAGCATTTTACTCCTCATGTGAAGAGCGGGGACACCGTGAAAAAGGGAGATTTAATGTTGGAATTCGATGCGGAAGCCATTCAGGCGGCGGGATACGATATTACGACACCAGTGATCATCTCCAACAGTTATGCGTATCAGTCTGTGGCAATGAGCGCGGAGGGCGCCGTCAGAGCAGGAGATGTTTTGATTACAGTAACCGAAGGATGACCGCATCGGGATTTCCCCAGAATAAAACCGATGCGGCGCCAGATTTGAAAGGAGCCGGTCATGAACCGAACCACCGAAAATGAAACAAAGGACCCTTATCGTTTAAAACTTCATTTGACGCCCCCCGCGGGCTGGCTCAACGATCCCAACGGCTTATGTCAGTATCACGGCACATACCATGCATTTTATCAGTATGTGCCGGAGAACGCCCTGGGAAAGGGGAGAAAATGCTGGGGCCACGCGGTCAGCAGCGATCTGATCCACTGGAAAGACGAGGGCATTTTCCTGGAACCCGACCGTCCCTTCGACCGGGATGGCGTCTATTCCGGATGCGCCTGGACCGATGAAAATGGAATCCATCTCTTTTACACCGGAAATGTAAAGGAAGAGGGAGATTATGATTATATCCACGAGGGCAGGCAGGCCGCCCAGGTATTGGTGGAGACAAAAGACGGAAGCAGGGCGGGAGAGAAGAGGCTGCTTCTCACCAATGATGACTATCCGAAGGACTGCACGCTTCACGTCAGAGATCCCAAGGTCTGGAAGGAAAATGGCAGATATCATATGGTGCTGGGCGCCCGGAAGAACAGTGACCAGGGCGCGGTGCTTCTCTATGATTCGGCCGATATGGTGACCTGGGAGTATGTCGGTGAGATGACAACAAAAAATCCATTTGGCTATATGTGGGAATGCCCGGACTGTTTTGAGATGGAGGACGCCGCATTTTTATCCATCTGTCCGCAGGGGCTGCCCCGTGGTGAATTTCAAAATCAGAATGTCTACCAGTCCGGTTATGTCCACCTTAAGGAAGGGATTGCCAAACCCCAGATAGTGGAAGCGGAGGCATTTACGGAGTGGGACAAGGGCTTTGATTTCTACGCACCGCAGACATTTACCGATGAGCAGGGAAGGAGAATCTTAATTGGCTGGATGGGACTCCCTGATATCGAGGGAGAGTACAGCAATCCGACGGTGGGCGATGGCTGGCAGCATGCCCTGACGCTTCCCCGGGAAATCACGTATGAGGCCGGCCGGCTGTGCCAGAGGCCGGTGGAAGAATTAAAGCGGCTGCGCCGAAATGAGAGAGAAGTAAAAACAGGAGAAACCTCCGTCCTTTCCGAGGGGATATATGAGGTAGAGATAGATAAAATAGAAATAAATCAGAAAGAAATAAATCAAAAAGATATCAATCAAAAAGATATCAATGGAATGGAACCAGCTTCCTGCCGTATCTGTTTTAACCAGGACCTGGTTCTGGATTATAAGGACGGAGTTTTCTCCATGAAATTTTTAAACCGGACAGGTGCCGGGCGTACTGTGAGGCGTGCCGAAATCAACAGTCTGGAGGATATCCGAATCATCATGGATACCTCTGCAATTGAAGTTTATGTAAACCAAGGCAGCACGGTATTCACTTCCAGATACTATCCGGCATCCGGAGAATCTCGTGTCGTGATTGATTGTGAGAAGAGCAGAATCAGACTGTGGGACTTAGAAAGTGTCTGATAATTGTTTTTCATTGTCTGGTCAATGGGTTCAGGGGGGATCAGGATTGGCTTACCTGACAGCGTCTTCCATGTTGTCAAGGTAAAGAAGGCAATCCATGATATCCCTCCTGGAAAGATCTATGCATTCCCTCATATAGGCGAAATGCTGTTCATCCAGCCCACTGCCTTGATTGATCGCCTTATCGTTAGAAAAATTCACATCTTCACAGGCGAAAAACATGTAGACATACAGAGTGCCGCCTTCCATTGTCTTGAAATACGCCTCCAGATAAGCGTGCTCATCTTTTAATAAGGCCTCTCCCGCCTTCCGGTTGACGTTTAAGAAATTCAGCCATTCTTCTGCGGTTTCCTCTTTCCCTTTGATGATCTCATACTTATACAGCCTGATATCCATTTCCTTTTTCATGTGTAGGACCTCCTTTTGATATAGAGTTCTTTTTATTTGAAATATGGTTAGATGAAACTAACTATATTATACATGATTGATGCCTATGCGGGTTGCAGTTCACAGCCCCGTCGTCCTCTGCTTCCCGGTCGGCCTCGGCTGGCTCATGGGCCGTTTCCAGTGACTTTGCAGGGGATTAGCAATTCTTAACGCGCAGGATTTTTCGTTCAGGGGAAATTCCCACCTGTCTGAGCGCAGCGAGTTTGGGAATTTTCCCTGGTTTTTAGAAAAATTCTGCACGTTTAGAAGTGCTTATCCCCGAAACTTGAACTGGAAACGGCCCATGAGCCAGCCGAGGCCGACCGGGAAGCAGAGGACGACGGGGCTGTGAACTGTAACCTATGCGGCAATTATTCCTTTCAAATTTTATCAGCGCTCTTTTCTTTCACTAATCATCTGGTATAATAAAACATAATGCTATAGGCGGTGATCATAAAGTTATAAAATTATAACGCGATTAATTATAGAGAAATAAAGTTGCAATATCACAAATCTATAATTTCACAAAACTACAAAACCATAGCGGTATTAAAAGGAGAGACAAAAATCATGGCAAAATTTACGATTGTATTTCACAGTGTCTGCGGGAACACGTATCAGATCGCAGACTGTTTTTACAGAGCGCTTCAGGAGAGAGGGCAGGAGGTGGCTCTTTACAGAACCGCGGATGCCTCCTTCGAGTCAGGGGAAAAGAGGATAGAGGATTTCAAGTGTCTGCAGGATGCAATAGAGGCGGTACCGGTTATAGAGGAAGCGGTGCAGGTTCTGGGAAGTGATGTGCTGCTTCTCGGTTCTCCGACGTATTACGGATGCGTTTCGGCGCAGATGAAGGCATTTATGGATTCCTTCGAAAAATTGTGGGTGGAAGCGCCTACGGCCGGGATGTATTTCGGGTGCTTCACATCTGCGGGAGACGGATGCGGCGGGCCGGAGCTCTGCCTGCAGGTGATGAATACCTTTGCCCAGCATATGGGCATGGTTCCGATCTCTGTTCCGTGCAATATCAAAGGAGCGGTTCAGCCGGCGTATGGAATCAAACACGTGTCCGGCGAGATGGCGGACCGGGCTGTGACGGAAGAGACAAAAATGGCGGTGCAAAATTATGTGGACCACATTCTGAAGGTCATTTCGTGACGGCAAAAGGCGGACGGAGGAGAGAAAGAAAGGCCTGAGACGCGTAGAAAAGATACACAATTTTCAGGAAAAGATGTTCTTTTTTATGATATCTCAAAGAAAGGATTGAATTAAAAACTTCCTTGTGTTACCATGAGATTGGTCAGTTATTTCTACAAATTAATACATATTACAAGGAGGGTTCTTAATAAATGGATATCCGTTATTCAGCCAATCAGAAGGATTTTAAACGTTACACAACAGAAGAGACGAGAAATGAATTTTTAATCGAGAATTTATATGTTGCTAATGAAGTCGTAGCCGTATACTCCCACGTAGACCGTATGGTTACACTGGGATGCATGCCGACTACGGAGACTGTTTCCATCGACAAGGGAATCGACATCTGGAAAAACTTCGGGACAGGCTATTTCCTGGAGAGACGTGAGATCGGTATTTTCAACATCGGCGGAGCCGGCAAGATCACAGCTGACGGCGAAGTTTTCGATATGAACTATAAAGACTGCTTATACATCACAAAGGGAACAAAGGAAGTGCTCTTCTCCAGCAACGATGCAGCGAACCCTGCAAAGTTCTACATGGTGAGCGCACCGGCTCACAAGGCCTGTAAGACAACCTTTATACCGATTGAGAAGGCAGCAAAGAAGCCGCTGGGCGCTATGGAGACTTCCAATAAGCGCGTAATCAATCAGTTCATCCATCCGGATGTACTTGAGACCTGCCAGCTTTCCATGGGCATGACCGTGCTTGATCCGGGCAGCGTATGGAACACCATGCCAGCTCATACTCATGAGAGACGTATGGAAGTTTACATGTACTTCGAGATTCCGGAGAACAATGTGGTATTCCACATGATGGGCGAAGGAAACGAGACAAGACACATCGTAATGCAGAACGAGCAGGCTGTTATCAGCCCATCCTGGAGCATTCACGCAGGCGCAGGCACCAGCAACTATACATTTATCTGGGCTATGGGCGGCGAGAATCAGGCATTTGATGATATGGATGTAATCTCTACGACGGAACTTAGATAATGTAATTTCCATTGTCGTACAGGATACTTTCTGACGAAAAGAACGGGAATTGGCATAATTGATATGCCATTCCCGTTCTTTTTGTGTTACCTGTCCTGGAGTGTGTCTTAAGAATGTTCTGTGCAGTATCACCTTACAGAGGGGGAAAACGGCCTGAGATATGGATAAAAAATATAAAAATGTTAAAAAATGCAATAAAATATTAGAAATTACAATTCATATTGATTTTTGAAGCTGGTATGATTGTATCATCTTATAGAGAAGGAAAATCGTTCAAAGGAGGATCATATGAAAAGAAAATGGATGGCGGGGTTACTTACAGCAGCAGTGGTAATGGGACTTGCAGGCTGCAGTTCGGGAAACAAAACGGAGCCGGCGGGGACTACGGCAGGGGAAGCTGCGGCAGAATCGACGAAAGAGGCAGCGGACCAAAAGGAGGCGGAGCAGGAAAAGGTAGAGCTGGAGCTGTTTCTTTCCAAAACAGAGATACAGCCGGTTATGGAAGAGCTGGCAAAGAAATTTGAAGAGGAAAATCCGAATATCAAGATCAATATAACCGTGACAAGCGATGGGCGGACTGTTCTGCAGACCAGACTTTCAACAAATGAGATGCCGGACTTGCTGAACACCTATCCGGCGGAGCAGTTTTATAAAGATATGTTCCGGGAAGGAATCATGATTGATATCTCGGACCAGGAATTCTTAAATCAGGTATCCCAGGAATCTAGGGATATGACAGTCTGTGACGGTAAGTACTATGCCCTTCCTTACTCGGTCAGCGCATTTGGTATCTACTGCAATAAACGGTTGTTTGAACAGCAGGGAATCGAGCTGCCAACCACGTATGAAGAGCTGATCGCAGCGTGCGACAAGTTCCAGGCAGAAGGGGTTCAGCCCATGGTGTCCATCGATAAAGAGCTTGGCAATATCGCACAGCGGTTTGAGCGTCTGGTCGGAGTCATCAACAATGACAGCAACTCCGAATTTGAGAAAATTGCCAAAGGGGAAATCAAGGCAGAGGATTCCGTAGCTTTGAATACCATAGCCGATGTCATGTATAAACTGTATGGATACAGCGGAGATGACTCCCTCGGTGTTGACAGCAATATCGGGTATGCGGCCATGGCAAATGAGGAAGCCGCTATGATGCTGTGCGGTACCTGGGGGCTTACCACACTGAGAAATAATAATCCGGACGTCGATGTGGTTCTGATCCCATTCCCGAATCCGACCGGAGAGAAGACTAATGTTCCGATTAATGTAGACTGTTCCTTCAGCGTATGCACGAATACGAAGCATCCGGAAGAAGCCACGAAATTCCTGGAATTCTTATCGCGCACAGAAAATGCACAGACCTACTGTGACGCCGATGGAAACCCGAATCTGATCAAAGGCGTGGAATATAAAGTAAGCGAGCATGAGCAGATCAACGCTGCGATTCAGAGCGGAGATACCTTCTTGACCGCAGTTAATTTCTGGCCTAATTCCCTTCGCGAGGAACTGCGGACACCAGTTCAGCAGCTGTTCATAGACGGAGATAAGGAAGAATTCCTGCAGTCCTGCGATACCGCAATAAAGAGCTTCTATAATCAATAAATGACAGGGGAGAGAGTAAACATCTCTCTCCTCAGACTGTAGACAACTAGCCTCCTAATAGGAGGCGGTTGTCTTTTTTCTTTCACTCAGGATTTCGATGTAGTATAATAGTACTATACGAAAGTGAGGTTTTTTCTTATGATGGGGAAAAAAGATTATTCAGAACGTTCTCAGGTACAGATTGCAAGCCTGGATGACCTCGTCCCTTCCGGTCATCTGGTTCGAAAGCTGGAGGAAGCCATTGATTTAAGCTTTATTTATGACGAGGTTAAAGATCTCTACAAACCTTATGGCAGGGAAAGCATTGATCCCGTTGTATTAATGAAAATCGTGATCCTCCAATACGTGTTTGGCATCCCTTCCATGCGCAAAACAATCAAAGAGATTGAAGTGAATCTTGCTTACCGCTGGTATCTGGGATACGGCCTGTATGAGGATATCCCTCATTTCTCTACCTTTGGGAAGAACTATACCAGACGCTTTAAGGATACGGATCTTTTTCAAAAGATATTCTCCCGGATTCTAATGGAGGTGGATGCCTGTGGTTTCCTGGATACGGAAAGTCTTTTTATTGATGGTACCCACATCAAAGCCAGTGCAAACCCTCATAAATATCAGAATGAAACCATGGAAAAAGAAGCCCGATGTTACGAAAAGGAGCTGCAGGAGGAAATAGAGAAGGACAGGCTGGAACACGGGAAAAAGCCATTGAAAGAAAAAGAGTCCACGCCAGAGACCATAAACAAAAAGGTCAGCACTACCGATCCCGACAGTGGCTGGTTCCACAAAGGGGAACACAAGCAGGTGTTTGCTTATGCAGCCAATACCTGCTGTGATAAAAATAATTATGTCATAGATTTTGAAGTGACAGCAGGGAATGTCCACGACAGCGTATCCTTTTGGGAACTGTACCGGAAAGTAAGCGAACGGGTAAAATATCCTAAATACTATGTAATGGATGCAGGCTATAAGATACCAGCAATCGCAAGAACGCTAATCGAGGAAGGAAAGGTTCCGGTTATGCCCTATAAACGTCCAATGACAAAGAAAGGGTATTTTCGAAAAAGCGATTATGTATATGATGAATACTTTGACTGTTATTTATGCCCGAATAATCAGATCCTAAAATACAGCACAACAAACCGTGATGGATACCGAGAATACAAAAGCGATGGAAAAAAGTGTAAGGATTGTCCGTACCAAAACCAATGTACAGGAAGCAAAGACCATGTAAAGGTGGTAAGCCGCCATGTATGGGAGGGGTACATGGAAAAGGTGGAGGAAATCCGTCATCAGACAGGGATGAAAGAAATCTATCAGAAACGGAAAGAAACCATCGAACGAGTCTTTGCAGACGGAAAAGAAAAACATGGAATGAGATATACACAGTACAGAGGATTGGCAAAAGTGACAATGGAGCTGACCCTTTTATTTGCATGTATGAATCTAAAGAAACTGGCAATCTGGAAATGGAGAAAGGGCGGGCTAAGGAAACCCTGTTCTTTTGTCTGTATATTCGAACCAATATATCTCTATATAAAATTCAAAATGGTTCCGGGTGCATCGCACCAGGAACCATTTTGTCTACAGTCTGAGGGGAGAGAGTAAACATCTCTCTCCTTTTTAAAGGAGAAGATAGAATGTCAAAAAGCAAAGCTGATGCAAAAAAGAGAAGGACATTTATGGTATTTACGATTCCTGGTTTCCTTCTGTATTCTGCTTTTTTTATTTTTCCTATCCTGATGGGAGCGTATTACAGCCTGACGGATTGGGACGGGGTAAAAAAGAAGTTCAACATGATAGGAATGCAGAATTACGTGAAGATCTTCCAGGATAAGCAGTTTATCAATGCGCTTGGATTCACACTGAAGTATAGCCTGTTTCTGATAATTCTGACCATTATCCTTGCGGTATGTCTGGCGCTGTTTTTGAATCAATCGGTAAAGGGGCGCGGGTTCTTCCGCTCCATGTATTTTATACCGGCGGTGCTCAGCATGCTGACGGTCGGCCTGATTTTTAATCAGATTTTTTATTATATCCTGCCGCCGATTGGAAAAGCTCTTGGAAATCCCACCTTAAGCAAGAGCCTGTTAAGCAGCCCCAGAATGGCGATATGGGCAATTCTCTTCGTCAATTTGTGGCAGGGGCTTCCGATCCCGACGCTGTTGATTCTGGCCGGTTTACAGTCCATCCCCATGGATTTGCTGGAAGCCGCCTCTTTAGACGGAGCCAGGGATTTTCAGAAATTTCGGTTCATCACGGTTCCGTTTATTTTGCCGGTGCTCAGTGTCGTATTGGTCCTGACACTGAAGGGTGGCCTGATGGTCTTCGATTATATCCAGAGCATGACCGGGGGCGGCCCGGGCGGAGCGACAAGAAGTATCGCACTATTGATTTATGAACATGGATTTACACAGAACAAATATGCCTACAGCATCGCGGAAGCCATCATCGCAGGTATTATTATCGCCGCGATTTCTGCGGTCCAGATTACATTTACGAATAAGAAGAAGGGGGTGTAAGTACGTGACAAAAAAGAAAAAAGTTCGGATACTTACCTATTTCGTTCTGATTTTGGGGCTGATTCTCATTCTGTTTCCGCTTTATATCACGATCGTGACAGCGTTTAAGACGAATATCCAGACGGCCAAAAGCTTTTTTACGCCCCCTCTCCCTGCAACCATGGAAAATGTGTGGGTAATCCTGACATCAAAGGAGTATTGGTCCGCCTTTAAAAACACTGCGTATATCACCGTGTTTGTGCTTCTGGGCAATATGATTATCATGCCTGCCATGAGCTACGCCATAGCGAGAAGTATGCCCTCAAGCCGTGTCTACCGGTGGATCTACTATTTTCTCCTGCTGGGAATCTTCATTCCGTTTCAGGTGAAGATGATGCCGTTGGTTAAGATGATGAGTTACCTGCATATGTTAAATCCCACGGGTCTGATCATTCTGTGCATCTCCAGTTCTACCTGCGAAAGTGTATTCCTGTTGGTCGGATATATGGGAGCGATTCCTCAGGAGATGGAAGAGGCGGCTTATGTAGATGGGGCCAGCACGTTTCAGACCTATACGAAAATTGTGTTCCCGCTGTTAAAGCCCATGCTTGCAACGGTTCTGATTAAAATGGCGCTCTGGACGTGGAACGATTTCATGCTACCGCTGGTTACCTTAAACCGCTCCTGGAAGTACTGGACGCTGACATTGTTCCAGTATAATTTTAAGACGGAATATATGATTAACTATGGATTGACCTTTGCAACGATTCTCATGTCCATGCTGCCGATTCTTATCTTTTACGCGTTTATGCAGAAATATATTATCAGCGGACTGACCAGCGGTGCCGTAAAATCATAGGAGGCTGTGAATGAAAATACAATATCTTGGAACCGCGGCAGCGGAAGGCTGGCCAGGGATCTTCTGTAACTGTCCCGTATGCAGGGAGGCTGTCAGAAGAGGCGGTAAAAATATACGGAGCCGCAGTCAGGCCCTGGTCGATGATTCCCTGTTAATCGATTTTCCGCCGGATTCCTATTACCATATGATTCAGTACCACGTCCCGATGGCGGCCGTGCAGAATATTCTTCTGACTCATGCCCACCAGGACCATTTTTATCCCATGGACCTCACCATGAGAGGAAACGGATTCTCGGATGAGGTTACGGGAATCCTTCAGATCTATGGAAACGAATTATGCTGCGAATGGTTCGGGGAGGCCGTGAGAACAGCATCTCCATACATGGAGCTGGATCGCAGACTTGCCTTTCATACCATAACGAAATTTCAAACTCTGAATTTACAGGGATATACCATTACTCCCCTTCCTGCGCTTCATGACAGGAGGCAGAACTGCCTGATCTATCTCCTGGAAAAGGACGGGAAGAAACTGCTGTATGGAAATGATACCGGCTGGTTTCCGGATGAGACCTGGAGGTTCCTGGAACGGGAGGGGCACCTTGATGGAGTCAGCTTAGACTGTACCATGGGAAGGCAAAAGGAGGGAACCAACCATATGGGAATTCCGGATAACCGGGAGGTCATAAAACGGCTTAAATTGTATGGATGCGTGAATTCGGATACGAAAATAGTGATCACCCATTTTTCCCATCATGGCGGCGTCCTTCATGAGGAAATGGAGCAGGAAGTGGGAACCGATGGCTGGTATGTGGCGTACGATGGCTTCTGCCTGGAGATATAGTGGAGATGAAGAAGCTTACAAGGAAGGTAGAAACGCTGCTGCGGGGAATATCCATACGGCAGAGGCTGATGTCTCTTGGACTGATCGTGCTGGCTGTGGCATGCGCCTGTCTGTTTTATCTGACGATCAGATCGGTACAGGTGACCAGGGCGACCATCCGGAACAGTAACTCTACGGTGGTGACTGTCATCTCCATCAACCTGGATGACTGGCTGAGAGATTTGTATATTGCCACGAAAATGCCGATTCTGCAGGCGCCGGACCGGACGGAAATCTATAACTTTCTGACCGCCAATCAGGGCGATATTACAAGAAGCTCCAGCGAAGACCGGTATACCTGGTTCTATAATGCATATAAGGAATGCTACGCTCTGATGGAAATGAATTCCCGCGTTTCAACGATTGATATTACAGACTTAAAGGGAAATTACTTAAGAACGCTTTCCACGGAAGATCACGATATGGTATATAAAGAGATATCCGGAAATTACTATTATATGCACAGCTACGTGATGGGGAAGATGAATCTGGATAAAACGTGGACGGAGCGCGTCATGAAGCTGCGAGGCCGAATGTACTGCCTTCCTAAGGATCTGATTGAAGGGACAGACCATTTCATAAAGCAGGATACTTCGTTCTATGCGGCTCGGGCGATCGTGAATTCCGACACGGTAAGACCGATCGGTATGATCCTGATCCGATGTGACGTAGAGCCGCTTCTGGACTATTTCAAAGATAAAAGGACGTTTTCCAGCCAGAAGCTGTCTGTTTTTAACCGGGAGGGAGAACTGCTGTTTGGTGATTTGGACGCAGAATACACATCAGAACTTTCACGGGCGCTTTCCTTTGGGGATGACAACAAAAAGACATCGGCCCGTTCACAAAAGCTGAATATCGGAGGCAGGCGGTATCTGTGCGATTATACGGTGACAGCGGAGGGATATACAGCGGCCGTCCTGACTCCTTATGATGTCTATGTGGAATATATCATACGCCAGGAACGGGCATTTTTTATTTTCATGTGCCTTGTGCTGGCAGGACTTGCCGTTTGCTTCAGCAGTATTGTGAACAGTATCAGGAATCCCCTGCGCCGTTTAGAAGCGGCCTGCAAAGAGGTGGAAAAGGGGAATTTTTCGATAACACTGGATGATGAGGGAAAGGATGAACTGACTCATTTTTCAAAGTCCTTCGAGACCATGACCTCCGAGATTCATCTCCTGATCCAGGAAAAGTATGAGCAGAAGCTGCAGTATAACCACCTGGAGATCCAGATGCTCCGGGCGCAGATCAATCCTCATTTTTTATATAATACGCTGGAGAGCATATCTGCGGGAGCCTATTTGAAAGGAGAAAAGGAGCTTGCCTATATGGCTGTCCTTTTAGGGCGCAGTCTTCGCTACAGTATCTCACAGCCGGATGATACGGTCACCGTGCGTCAGGAACTGGACGAACTCCACGATTATATGGAGCTTCAGAAAATCCGCTATAAGGAGCAGCTGAATTTCTGCGTAAGCATAGAGGAAGAACTCTATGACCACCGGATTTTGAAGCTCCTGCTGCAGCCGCTGATTGAAAATGCGGTCTACCACGGCATCAGCATGCAGACGCAGAACGGCAGCATTGAGCTGCTGGGATATGTGAAGAACGAAAAAATCATCTTTAAGGTCATTGATAACGGTCCGGGAATTGAAGAACCGTACCTGACAGATTTGAATGATTACATACAGGGGAAAAATGAGAAATTTAAGACCATAGGACTGCGCAATGTAAACCGGAGAATACAGCTGTTTTATGGATCGCAGTATAATGTCCATATTGAATCCAGTCCCCCTTTCGGAACCAGTGTGATCGTGGTTATTCCCGCGAGGTCATATGCTTCGCCGCTTGCGGCAGGGGGCTTGACTCCATTTGCAGAAAGGAAGATGTGAATTTGCAGATTTTAATAGTTGATGACGACGATGCGATCCGTGCGGTTATACGGAAATTTATAAAAGAGGATTCCCAGTGCAGTTTTGCGGCTGTCTTTGAAAGCAGGGATGGGATCGAGGCATTTGAAAAAGTATGTATGTATCCTATTGATATTATATTTACCGATGTAAAGATGCCAAGGTGCTCCGGAATCGGACTGATGGAACGGCTTAACGGTCTTCAGTATGATGGGCAGATCATAGTGATCAGCGGATTTGATGATTACGAATACGTCCATTCGGCACTCCGTTATGGGGCGGTGGATTACCTTCTGAAGCCGATTGATCCTGACGATTTTTCCATGGTCCTTCAAAAGTGCATGAGAAGCGCAGAGCGGACAAACTATCTGAAAAAATTTTACAACCACCAGATGGGGCTGGAAAAGCTGATGCTGATCCAGCAGCACCGGGTGGAACAGCTGATGCAGAACGATAAAATCGATGAACTGGTCTCGGAATACGCCGGAGATTCTGTTATGGTTCTGCAGGAGGTATTCCGCGGCTATCAGCCCAAAAAGGAGGAGGCCGAGACACTTTTTATCGCCACTCAGAATGCGTATGCAAAGGTCAGCAGCAGTTTTAAACTGCTGCAGGGGATTTATCAGGGGCTTTGGGTGGTGATCGTCAATGATATCAGTAAAAAGCAGTATGAAAAGCTGAAAGTAATGCTGAAGAAAAAATATAAATATATTGCAGTCAGCGATTTATTCTGCCTTTCCAGTGCAGACCATGTCTTTGACCAGTGCAGACAGGCCCTCAGCCTGACTTTTTACGATTTTCCGGACAAAGGCACTGATGAAGGAGAGTCATCCGCGGGCCTGGTGGATGAGGTATGTCTTCATATCTGTAATGGCAGCTTTGACGGGCTGCAGAAGTCCTCGGAGAAGCTGTTTGCCTATCTGTGCAGGTCCAGAAAGAATGTAGGAGATACGAAGAAGCTGCTGTCTGATATCGTGTACAGGGTGATGGCGAAGGACAACGGGTTTATCCGGGTCATCAGCCATTACAAACTGACCGATATGGACTTGGTAAATGTTATACAGACAGCGTATTCGGCTTACGATTTATATAAGCGTTTTCTGGAACTGTGGCATCAGTATATTTACGATTACCACGAATATGCAAAAGAGAGTGCAAACAGCTTTATGGTTCAGAAAGCGGTCCGGTACATTGAGGCTAATTACAGGAAGGAAATTACACTCCCGGATGTGGCTGATGAGGTGAAGCTTCATCCCAATTATTTTTCTACACTCTTTAAAAATGAGACGGGAGTGACTTTTGTCCGTTACCTGCGCCGATACCGAATCCAGAAGGCGCTCCAGCTGATGAAAGACTCGTCTCTGAAGCTGTATGAGATTGGAGAGCTTATTGGGTACCCGGATATGACTACCTTTTATCGTGTCTTTAAGGAAGAGATGGACATGTCCCCCACGCAGTACCGCAAGATGATTGATATCGATAAATAAGTGCACGGGTATCGGTGTCGCCCTGCACCCTCTAATAGATAAGATTCATCACAATCCCCTGCGGAAAATCTCCGTACTTTTCCCCGAATAAATTGATGCCTCCGATATGCCTGGCATCTTTTTTTATCTGGATTAGCAGCGAGATGTAGGGGTGATCCTGAAGCTTCAAGTCTTTGAGCGACAACTGCGGATCGATCAGGCGCCCGTCTAAGTAGCTGCCGCTTTCCCGGACGGAGAAGTTTTTTAACAGTCCGTACTGCGTGCGGCCATTGGGCCAGGCGGGGGGAGTCAGGCGGCCGCGGCGGGCACCGTAATCTCCGGGGGAACAGTAGGTGGCGACCTCGTGTCCATTGATGGAGACGGTGATGTCGGACGGCCAGTCCTCCAGGAAGCCGGGGGCTTCGGAACAGAGCTCCATGCAGAAAGAAATTTCGTGGAGCTCCAATAAGGGATTAGTCAGGTTGGGAAAGCGGTATTCCACGAAGCCCTGCTGAAACCAGATCAGCTGTGCATTTCCGCGCAGCGGGGAGTAGAAGGTTCGGGCGCTGTCGTATGCATCCATGACGCCGTTCTCATCCGCCAGACCGCAGGTAGGCTCCACCTCGATCTGATAGTAATTGCCCACAGGCATATCCAGGGTGATCGTATTATCAGCCAGATCCGCGTCCGCGTCAAAGGTCTCCAGGTGAAAAGTCTGCATACTGCAGATACAGACACGCATGGAACCATGCAGTCCGGGCTGGGTTTCCGTGACGATCAGCTTCGCCTCTTCCAGGATCTTGATGTGCAGCGCCGTGGAGGACACGGGTATGGAGAGAATGTCCGCGATCTCCTGTAAAGAGAGGGGCGTATTTTTCAACAGGTTTAAAATATTGAGGCGGATTGGAGAGGACAGGGCTTTTCCGATCCTGACAATCTGGTCGTGATGGGCCGGATTGCTTAAGTGAAGCTGGATATCACGCTCACCGATGATCTTAACCGGGGCTTTCTGTTTTCGTGACATGGACAGTTTCTCCTTTTCTTACATTATTTTTTAATTACTGTAATTTAAAACCGTATATTTATTATATAAAAAATATAATAAAATATCAACTGTAATAAAAAAGTGACACAAATATTGGCAAATATATATAAAAATACGGGCATAATACAAAACATACTTGATATAATACACAAAATATGGTAAGATGAATTATGTAATAAATGTGAATTTACAGAGAGGGGATTACATAAATCGGGGTGAATTTTCTCTGTTTAATACATATTTATTGTAATTAAAGTCGGGTTAAAAATCAAGTAGGAATAAAAAAGAAAAGGAGAGGGAGAAATGAGAAAAATGAAGAAAATGATGTCACTGACAATGGCGGCGGTTATGACTCTGTCGTTAGCAGGGTGCGGCGGCGGAGGAACAGCACCGACGACGAAAGCGGCGGAACCGGCGGAGACCAAGGCGGAGACAACGGCCGAGGCCAAAGCGGAGGAGACGACTGCGGCACAGCCGGCGGGGGAAAAGACGACAATTACGTTTATCAACGGCTTTACCGGCGGCGACGGTCCGTTTATGACCAAGATTGTGGATGCGTTTAACGAGTCCCAGGATCAGTACTTTATCGAGCAGCTTCAGGATGCAGACCATTACACGAAGTTCAAATCGGATGATTTCGACATGCTGATTATTCATGCGGATTGGATTTCCACGTATCACGCGCTGGGCCTTTTAAGAGAAGTATCTGACATCTATGAGAAGGCGGGGCTGTCCTTTGAGAATGACTGGCATCCGATTACCCAGACGTATGCCAAGTACGACGACGGAATTTTTGCCTTCCCGTTAGACTTATACGCAGAGACCTTCTACTACAATAAAGAATACGTAAAAGAAATACCGAAGACGTACGACGATATGAAGGCACTGCGCGATCAGCTGGATTCTGAAAATTCAGGAATCTACCCGATGTCGATCCCGCTTACCGGCGACCATCAGTGGGCATGGATGACGGCTCTCGGCCAGTCCGGATGCAACTGGGTGGAAGGCGAGCATATCAAGATGGACACCGATGAGATCGCAGACGCATTTATGAAGATTCATGACCTGATCTATAAGGATCATATCAGTGCGGCAGGCTTAGGCGACAACGACCATTTCAACACCTTTATTAAAGAATCCAAGGACAACACCAATGTCAGCGCAGCTACAGCTCTGACGGGACCGTGGAATTATACGGCTGCCAAAGAAGTTCTGGGCGACAACCTGGGGATCGGCACACTTCCGCAGCTGTACGGTGACACGAAAGTGGTTCCGGCCGGCGGCCATACCTTCGGCGTATCTGCAAAGGTGACAGACGAGAAGAAGATCGATGGAATCGCAGCATTTATGAAATTCGCATACCAGCCGGAGATCATGTTAAACTGGGCAGATTCCGGTCAGGCTCCGATTCATTTAAAGACCATGGAACTGGTAAAACAGTCTCCAGAGAAGTATCCGGTTGCCAATGTAAACTATCAGATCTTTGATTACGCCATGATTCTTCCGGCCATCTACAATATCAGGGAACAGGTGAAATACGTCAATACAACTGTATGGTCCATGGTAATCCAGACCCCTGATTTAAAGAAAGAGGATTTGATGGAGGAGCTGAAGAACGCAACGGAGATTGCGACAGAATTATCTGAATTATAATCGTTAAACCATGAGGGGCTGCCGCTTTTTAAGAATATGAGTGCGGCAGCCCTTTCTGAGTCACTGTTCCCGCGGGGGAGCAGCAATATTTCTGACGCAAGCTGCAGGGCAGCAGACGGGAGGTTATCATGAAGAAAAGAAAAGGCACGGCAGTGCTGTTTATCATTCCCTTTCTACTGTTTTTTCTACTGTTCTGGCTGATCCCATTTGTATACGGTATCGCGATGAGCGTGACAAAATACAGTCTGATTCAGGGAAACAAAGGGTTCGTGGGATTCGCGAATTACATCAAGATTTTATTTTCCTCATCCATGTACCACAAATCATTTATACAGGGATTGAGCAATACGGTAATATTCGTCGTGCTCACCACTCCGTTTCTGGTGTTTGGAAGCCTGTTTCTGGCGCTTCTGCTGGACCGGCTGCCGGAACGGCTGAAGGGGATTTTCCGGACGATTTATTTTGCATCCTATTCCGTTTCCGTAACCGCTGTGGCGGCGGTGTTCGTATGGCTGATGAAGGGAAACGGCGGTTATTTTAACAACATGCTGCTCAGCATGGGAATCATTAAGTCACCGATTCCCTGGATGGAGCAGCAGCCATTTGTATGGGTGGCGCTGACGGTAGCCACGGTCTGGTGGACGATCGGCTACAATATGATGCTGTTTGTCAACGCACTCAATGAAATTGACACCAATCTGTACGAGGCCTCCGCCATGGATGGCGCAGGATTCTGGGTACAGCTCCGATACATCATTCTGCCAAATATCAAAAACGTGTTTTTCTTTGTCCTGATGACGACGATCATCGCTTCCTTCAACGTCTACGGCCAGCCAAGGCTGATGACGAAGGGCGGGCCGGGAGAGACTACGAAGCCCCTGATCATGATGATCACCTCTACGATCATGGACCGCAACGATCTGGGCGTGGGAAGTGCGATGACGATTCTCATGGGAGTGGTCATCATCCTCTGTTCTGTCGGACAGTATTACCTGACCAAAGAGAAAGATAATTTAAAATAGGAGGGCGGCAAGATGAAAAAGAAATATTTTAACCGGATTTTGCTGGTCATGTGTGCCTGCGTGATCGCATACGCGTTTCTGCTGCCGCTGCTCTTCATGCTTTTTACCAGCTTTAAGGGCCTGGCGGAGGCGATGACCTCTTCCACACTGCTGCCCCATACGTGGACGCTGCAGAATTACAGGGATTTGTTTGCCAGCACCTCCACGGCACCGATCTTTAAATGGCTGATGAATACGGCGGTGGTGACGGTCAGCGGTACGATATTGAGAATTACGACCAGCGTTCTCGCGGCTTACGCGCTGGCGCGTCTTCCGGTTCCCGGAAAGCGGTTCATCGTGGTGGGGCTGGTATGGGCGATGGCAATTCCGGAGATCGTGACATTTTTCCCATTGTTTTATATCTTCAAGCAGATTAATATGCTCAATTCGCTGCTGCCGCTGATCTTACCCTCCGGCTCCGGCGTTATGTGCATCTATCTGATCTATAACTTCCTGCTGGCATTCCCGAAGGAACTGGAGGAGGCAGGGCTGGTGGAAGGCGCCAATGTCTTCCAGGTGCTGTGGCACATCGTTCTTCCGTCGGTGAAGCCGGTGGTGATCACACAGGCCTTTATCACATTTCTCGGACTCTATAACAGCTACCTCTGGCCGTCGCTGGTGGTCAACAAGCAGGAGAACCGGACTGTGACACTGGGAATCGCCGCGCTGGTCCTGGGGGAAAATTATACGAACCCCGGCCTTATGATGGCATCGACCCTCGTATCGGTGGTGCCTGTCCTGATTATTTTCATGTTTGCCAATAAGTATGTCGTTAAAGGATTTACACAGTCGGGTATCAAATAAGCTTGGAGGATGAAGTATGAGAGATGAGTATCCGCGTCCTGATTTTGTGAGGAGTGAATGGGTAAATTTAAATGGGGCCTGGGATTTTTATCTGGGCGGAGAAAAGAGAACGATTGAGGTGCCATACGTATGCCAGTGCAGAAAGAGCGGGATCGGTGAGCGGATTCGTGAGGATGCCGTCGTGTATGAACGGACCTTTTTCGTGCCGGATACCTGGAAAGGGCGGTCGGTGCTGCTGAATTTTGGTGCGGTCGATTACTTCTGCCGGGTGTGGGTCAACGGGCAGTGCGTCGGGACCCATTCCGGAGGCCAGACGCCTTTCAGCTTTGATGTGACCCACTGCCTGAACTGGGGGGAAGAGTGCATCCGCGTGGAGGTGGAAGACTGGCTGAAGGATGAGCAGATCGCCAGGGGAAAACAGTACTGGGAGGATGAATCCAGCTTTATCTGGTATACGCCCAGCACTGGAATCTGGCAGACGGTATGGCTGGAGCCGGTGTCCGCGTCGCGGTTTTCCTGGATTCGCTTCACGCCGGACATCGATGAAGGTACGGTGAAGATTGACTACCGGCTGGAGCAGGGGACTGCGCTTCCGTGCGAGGCGATGATCACCATCTGCCGGGAGAAAAAGCCCGTATTTAAAGGTACCGTGTGGTGCCGCGAGCTGTGCAACACCATCACGGTGGATGTATTTCAGAAGAAGGCGCTAAACGGATCCTTTCATTTTGTGGGAGCTTACTGGTCGCCGGAAAATCCCAATCTCTATGAGGTCACCATGGCGCTTAAAAACGGCACGGAGATGACTGACCGGGTGGAAAGCTATTTCGGCATGCGGAAGGTCCGGATCGAAGGCGGAAGAATCTATCTAAACAACCAGCCCTACTATCAGAAGCTTCTCTTAGACCAGGGGTACTGGGAGGAGAGCCTGATCACGGCTCCGTCCGATGAGGATTACAAAAATGATATCCTGATGTCCAAGGCCATGGGCTTTAACGGGTGCAGGAAGCATGAAAAGGTGGAAGATCCCAGATTCTTATACTGGGCGGACCATCTGGGATTTCTGGTGTGGGAGGCGATGGCCAGCTTCTGGGTCTATACGCCGGAGGGAGCCTGCGCTTTTATGAGAGAGTGGATGGATGTGATCCGCAGGGATTACAATCATCCCAGCATCATTGTGTGGGGGATGCTGAATGAGAGCTGGGGCGTCCCCGGCATCTACGAGAATCAGGAGCAGCAGAGCTTTTCTAAATCCCTCTATTATATGGCCCGCAGCCTGGATTCCACCCGCCTGGTGATATCCAATGACGGCTGGGAGATGACGGACACGGATATCTGTGCAGTTCACTCCTACCAGCACGGAAGAGAGGACGACCAGAAACAGCAGGAATTATATAAAAATTGTTTAAAAGAGATCGACGAGCTGCCTAAGATTGTGGAAAAACGGTTGTTTGCAAAGGGCCATTCCTATCAGAAGCAGCCGGTGGTGCTGACTGAGTTCGGCGGAATCGCAGTCTCGGAGGACGAGAGCGGCTGGGGCTATACGGCGATCGGACGGTCGGAATTCTTAAAGGAATACAGCAGGATTCTTGACGCGGTCTACGATTCAGACTTGATCTGCGGATACTGTTATACGCAGCTGACCGATGTGGAACAGGAGACCAACGGCCTTCTGACAAGCACCCATCAGTATAAATTTGACCCGGAAAAAATTAAGGAAATCAATGACAGGAGGAACCGGTAATGAAAGTAGTTGCACACCGGGGATACAGCGGAAGGTATCCCGAGAATACGATGCTGGCATTTCAGAAGGCGGTGGAGGCCGGATGTGATGAGATTGAGCTGGATGTCCAGCTGACAAAGGATGATGTGGTGGTGGTCCTTCACGATGAGCGGATCGACCGGACCACGGACGGCGCCGGCTATGTCCGTGATTATACATACGAGGAATTAAAGCAGTTTAACGCGGCCAAATGCTGGGACGGAAAGTACGACAGGATGGCGATTCCCACGTTTGAGGAGTACTGCATCTGGGTGAAGGATGAGCCTGTGACCACTAATATCGAGTTTAAAACCAGCATTTACTATTATGAGGGGCTGGAAGAAAAGACGATAGACCTTTTAAGAAAGTATCATCTGGAAGAGAAGGTGATGTTCTCGTCCTTCAACCACGTGTCCCTGTTAAAAGCGAAGGAGCTGGAACCGGATATAGCGTGCGGAATACTGGTGGACGACGAACTGGGCAACGCGGGATATTACTGCAGCCAGTACGGCTTTGAGTGTTACCACCCCAACGGAGCGAAGCTGACCGGCGCCGTGGCGGAGAGCTGCGCCCGCCATGGGATCAAAATCAATGCCTGGACCATCAATGATATGGCTCTGCTGGAAAGGCTGGGCGACTTAAACTGCAGCGGGGCGATTACGAATTACCCGGGTATCTGCCGCGCCTGGCAGCAGGCAATGCAAAAATAGGGAAGATTACTTTACATACAGGGAAGGCGGAAATAAGTCGTTGAAGGAACAGAGAACTGCACTGCTTGAAAAAACAGAATTGCTTAATAAAACAGAATTGCTTAATAAAACAGAATTATTTGTCCTGGACATGGATGGTACCTTTTATCTGGGTGACCGGATTCTGGACGGAGCGCTGGACTTTTTAAAGACCGTGGAGGAAACGGGGCGCAGATACCTGTTTTTTACGAACAATTCTTCAAAATCACCGAAGGTCTATCTTGAAAAACTGAAGGGGATGAACTGCATAATCGGCCGGGAGCAGATTATGACCTCCGGAGATGTGATGATCCAGTACTTAAAGAGCTGCTATGCGGACTGCTCCGTGTATCTGGTCGGCACACCGGCTCTGGAGGAGAGCTTTCGGGAGGAGGGAATCCGTCTGACGCAGGAGATGCCGGACGTGGTGGTAATCGGTTTCGATCTGACCCTGACCTACGAAAAGCTGGAGCGGGCGTGTACCTATATCAGGAACGGAGCCGAATTCCTGGCAACCCATCTGGATATCAACTGCCCTACGGAAGAAGGCTTTATCCCGGACTGCGGCGCATTCTGCGCGGCCATCTCCCTGTCTACGGGAAAGCAGCCGAGATACGTCGGTAAGCCTTTCCCCGAGACCGTGGAAATGATCCTGAAGAAAACAGGAGTGGACAGGGATCGTATCGCCTTCGTGGGCGACCGCCTGTACACAGACGTGGCCACCGGTGTGAACAATGGCGCCGTGGGAATGCTGGTGCTGACCGGGGAAACGAAGAGGGAGGATCTGGAGGGGGCGGAGATCGTCCCGGATGGCGTGTATCTTTCTTTGAAGGAGATGGGGGAGCTGCTGAGGACTCATCGGGAAGTAGAGGCCGACAGGGATGTGAACTGTAACTGAGAGCAGTATCCTGCCTGGAAACTGAACTTGACATTTGAATTTACTTCTGTTACTATAAACATACCGGCGGTATGTATGTAAGAGGAGGGGAGATTATGGCGCGTAATAAGTATCCGGAGGAGACCGTTCAGAAGATCCTGGATGTGTCCCGCGCATTGTTCCGGGAGAAGGGATATGAGCATACGACGATCCAGGATATTGTAAGTGCACTGGGAATGTCGAAGGGAGCGGTCTACCACCACTTTAAGTCAAAGGAAGAGATTATGGACCGGCTGACCGATGTCTACTACGACGAGGCCGGGTGGTTTATGGATATTCGGCTGGACCCATCTTTAAATGGCCTGGAAAAGCTGAAGGAGATCTTTTATTATCTGTTTACGGATAATAAAAAATTTGAGCTGGATAAGCTGATGCCGTATACCAACAGGGATAACCCGAGGCTCCGTACCCTGATTCTGGATTCCACCATACATGATTCTGCGCCGTTTATCGCAGATCTGATTGAGGAGGGAATCCGGGATGGCTCCATTTCTGCCACACGGTCCAAGGAACTGTCTGAGATGATGATGATTCTGATGAATGTGTGGGTGGGCATGTACGCGGAAAACAGAGAGGATTTTCTTGTAAAGGTCGATTATTACCAGGAATTCTGTGAGAAGATGGGCATTCCGGTTATCGATGACCGCATAAAAGAAGCTTTCATCTGTTATTTTGATGAGGTAATAAAAGAACAGCCAGGGTGGGCGTAATCCCGCCCTTCTTTTTACAGTTATACATACCAACCGTCGGTATTAAAAATAAGGAGAATATAAAAATATGAATTCACGCCTGTTTCAACGAGACTTTACGATTATGATTCTGGGACAGATTATTTCGCTGTTCGGCAATGCGATTCTGCGTTTTTCACTTTCACTGTATGTTCTGGAGGTTACGGGATCGGCTGCGGTGTTTGGTACGATTCTGGCCGTATCCATGATTCCTACGGTGCTGCTGTCACCGTTCGGCGGTGTTTTGGCGGACCGTCTTCCGAAGCAGAAGATCATGACGATTCTGGATTTTGTAACGGCCGGACTGATCGTGTTTTATGATGCGGTTTATGGGAGTGCGGGGAATCTGGCTGCTGTCACGATCTTTATGATTCTGCTGACTCTGATCCAGGCATTTTACCAGCCGTCTGTTCAGGCCAGCATCCCGCTTCTGGCTTCCCAGGAGCAATTGATGGCGGCTAACGGGATAGTGATGCAGGTCCAGGCGCTTGCAGGCCTGCTGGGGCCGATCCTGGCCGGGATGCTGTACGGGATTGGGGGTGTGAAGCCTATACTCGCGGCCAGCGCGGTCTGTTTTTTCTTATCGGCGGTGATGGAACTGTTTCTGCGTATCCCTCACGAGAAGAGAGAGGCCGATGGATCACCGGTGCGTATGGCACTTCTCGATTTAAAGGGAGCCGTCACTTACTTAATCAGGGAAAATACCTGTCTTTTTAAGCTGCTCATCGTGGTTGCAGGAATCAATCTCTTCTTATCTGCCCTCTTTATCATAGGTCTGCCGTATCTGGTTAAAATATATTTAGGCATGTCGGCGCAGGCTTATGGATTTGCCGAGGCGGCCATGGGGATGGGCTCGATTCTCGGCGGGCTGGTATCCGGTCTGGCAGGGAAGAAGATTCCGTTTAAGCATTCCCACTATTTCCTGTTGGGGACGCCGTTGCTTTTGATACCGGTGATTCTGATTCTGCTGTTCCAGGCTCCTGGGAAGATGATTTATGCGGTTCTTCTTACTTCTGTTATGATCGGAATGGGCTTTGCTGCGTTATTTACCATTGCGGCGCAGACCTTTATTCAGAAGAGCACGCCGGTTCATATGCTGGGGAAAGTCGGCGCATTCGTATCCACCATCTGCGTCTGTGCGCTGCCCGTCGGCCAGGCGATGTATGGCGGACTCTTTGAGCTGTTTTCCGGCAGTCCATGGGTGGTGGTTTTGGTTGGAACCGTGATCAGCATGATGCTGGCGTATGCGGCCAAGAGGACATTACGGAACGCAGAGGCGTAAATACCGCTGTTTTATGTGAAATCTCTGTGAAAATGTAGAATTTATCCGGCCGTTTTGTTACAATAATAATCAGAAAATGGCTTACAGTTCAGGAGGTTATCATGGAACAGTTGAAGATATTAGTAGTAGATGACGAGGCCAGAATGAGAAAGCTGGTAAAGGATTTCTTGAGTGTTAAGGGATTTACGGTGCTCGAGGCTTCCAACGGTGAAGAGGCGGTGGATCTGTTTTTCGAGCAGAAGGATATTGCACTGATTATTCTGGATGTGATGATGCCGAAGATGGATGGCTGGGAGACATGCAGAACGATCAGAAAATATTCCCAGGTGCCGATCATTATGCTGACGGCCAGAAGCGAGGAGCGCGACGAGCTGCAGGGCTTCAACCTGGGTGTGGACGAATACATTTCCAAGCCGTTCAGCCCGAAGATACTGGTGGCGCGCGTGGAAGCGATCTTACGAAGAAGCAACGCCGTCTCTTCCGACTTAATCGAGATCGGAGGAATCCGCATTGATAAGGCGGCGCATCAGGTTACGATCGACGGTCAGAACATTGATTTGAGCTATAAGGAATTTGAGCTTCTGACGTATTTTGTAGAGAACCAGGGAATTGCCCTTTCGAGAGAGAAGATTCTTAATAATGTGTGGAATTACGATTACTTCGGAGATGCGAGGACGATCGATACCCATGTAAAGAAGCTCCGGAGCAAGATGGGAGAGAAAGGGGACTATATCAGGACCATCTGGGGAATGGGCTATAAATTCGAGGTGACTGAATGAGACATTCCATAAAAGCCCGCTTTGCCATGATTTTCGTAGGGCTGATGGCATTCGTGCTGATTGCTACCTGGTGTGTGAACAACTGGTTCCTGGAAAGCTTTTATACCATGGACAAGGTAGCCACACTGGAAAAGGCATACAACGGAATCGACCGGATCGTTACGGAAACCGAAAAAAAGGGCACCGATATATTCGAGTATTTTAAGAGCACCTATGATCCGAACCGTGAGAATGAAGGTCCGGTCCAGCAGATGTTCCGGGTCCTCGGTGAAAAATATAATATGAACATCGTGCTGATGGACAGCGCCACCGATCAGGTTCTGATCTCCAATACGGGGGAGCGTGACTACTTGTCCAGCCGGGTTCAGGGGTATATTTTTGGCAAGGACATGCCCAAGGTCAGTATTTTAAAGACCCACGACAATTATTTTATCCAGAAGACGTATGACAAGCGCTCCGATTCTTATTATCTGGAGAGCTGGGGGTATTTTTCAGATAATGCGACCATCTTTCTGATGTCTACGCCGCTGGCCAGTATCCGGGAGAGCGTGGATCTGGCCAACCGTTTCCTGGCATACGTGGGAATCGCGGCGCTGTTTGTGGGAAGTGTGTTTATCTACTTTACCACGAAAAAGATCACCTCCCCGATTCTCCAGCTTGCGAATCTGTCGGAGAAGATGTCCAATCTGGATTTCGATGCCAAATACACAGGCCAGGCGGAGGATGAGATTGGTGTGCTGGGGAACAGCATGAACCGTCTGTCCGATACGCTGAAGGAGACCATCGGTCAGCTGAGAACGGCCAACACGGAGCTGCAGCAGGACATCGAGGAAAAGATCAAGGTCGATGAGATGCGTAAGGATTTCATAGCCAACGTGTCCCATGAGCTGAAGACGCCGATCGCACTGATTCAGGGGTACGCGGAAGGCCTGACGGAAGGGATGGCAGAGGACCCGGAGAGCAGGGATTATTACTGTGAAGTCATCATGGATGAGGCCAATAAGATGAATAAGATGGTGCGCCAGCTCCTGACCCTGTCAGCGCTGGAGGCCGGCAACGACGCCCCGGTCATGGACCGGTTTGACTTAACTGACTTAGTCCGCGGAGTAATCACGTCCGCAGGTATTCTGATTCAGCAGAAGGAAGCGGAGGTGCACTTAGAGGACTGCGGTCCGGTCTACGTATGCGCGGATGAGTTTAAGATCGAAGAGGTAGTGACAAACTATTTGAATAATGCGCTGAATCATCTGGCCGGCGAGAAAAAGATCGTCATCACTGTAGAAGACAACGGGGAGGAAGCTCTCGTCACGGTATTTAACACAGGAAATAATATCCCGGATGAGGATATCCCTAATCTGTGGACGAAGTTCTATAAGGTGGATAAGTCTCATACGAGGGAATACGGCGGCAGCGGAATCGGGCTGTCGATCGTGAAGGCGATCATGGACTCACACAGAAAGGCCTGCGGAGTGAGAAATGTGGAAGGCGGAGTGGAGTTCTGGTTTACGCTGGATTGTTATAGGGAACAGGGATAGATCTGGTATAATGTATTGTAAGCCCTTGTGCATAGAGTGCCTGATATTCGCATCAGGCACTCTATGCACAAGGGCTTATGATACGTTATACCAGTGTCAGGCGGTGAGGAATGGCGGTACCGCCTGACATATAATATGAGTTATAAATACGTATAGTAGTTGTAAGGTAATCCGGGATATGATAAAATAAATTTGTATAATTGAATAGAAGTCAGAGGATAGCCTGATGATTCCCCTCAGAAGCTGGATATACCACGGACAGCGGCCGGCTGGCAATGCTGTTATGAAAATTCGGTTTGCTGCTTTCGCGAGAATTGGCGAAGGGGGAAATGTAATATGAATACACTTGAAGTGTTGACATTAGTGCTGGTGATATTTGCAGCACTGACTTACATAGAGATTCATCAGAATAGAAAATAGCTATCCTCTATTGCCCTAGAGGATAGCTATGTAACTAAAAATTACACTAGATATCTGAAGCGACATCATCAGACGAATCACAGTCTCTTTGATTACTTCTAAGTAAATTATACACTGGGGGCTTGTTTTTTTCAAGCCCCTTTTTTAAAACAAACGAGAATTCTCTGCTGGCATGCAAACAAGTCAGATATCTATAAAATTCAGCCGCATTATGCGAAATCACCGGGCGTGGATTGAAATAACAGCAGCAGCTGTCTTCCCACCTGCGCCCTTATTTGATTACATTGTAAAAAGGTTTTATACACAACTATTTATTGTAATACATTCCGAGATATGATAAAATAGATCTGTATAATTGAATAGAAGTCAGAGGATAGCCTGATGATGCCCTTCAGAAGCTGGTATGCCACGGACAGCGGCCGGATGACAATGCTGTTATGAAAATCCGGTTTGCTGCTTTCGCGAGAATTGGCGAAGGGGGAAATGTAATATGAATACACTTGAAGTGTTGACATTAGTGCTGGTGATATTTGCAGCACTGACTTACATAGAGATTCATCAGAATAGAAAATAGCTATCCTCTATTGCCCTAGAGGATAGCTATGTAACTAAAAATTACACTAGATATCTGAAGCGACATCATCAGACGAATCACAGTCTCTTTGATTACTTCTAAGTAAATTATACACTGGGGGCTTGTTTTTTTCAAGCCCCTTTTTAAATTTAGTCTTTCGGCAATGTTTCTGGTTGAAGCTTCCGAAACACAAGCTTCGCTGGCTGCGGCCGCTCAGCTGGGAGTGATCTTCCTGTCCTGAAGCGATCGTTCTGTCCGGGAGTGTTCTTCCTGTCCTGAAATGATCTTCCCGTCCTGACAAGATAAAGCAAGTGCTGTCATCTTGTCCGCAACGCGTAAAATTTTATTACGGGTTACTGCAGTCTTTCGCAAACAGCCGCTGCTGCCTCTCCACCCGTTCCTTCACCTGTTTCAGAAAGCTTTCCGGCCCCAGCACCTTTACCACTGGTCCGAAGGAGAGAATCTGTATCAACAGCTCCGTCTCCACATCTCTGCTGTAATAGATCCGGCAGAGGTACTTACCGGAGTCACCCAGCTTTTCCGTCCGTTTCTTGTAGCAGGCGAAATGAAGCATGGTCCGTTCCAGCGCATTGCGCTCATTGGATATTTCCAGGACCACAGGTTCCCGGCAGAGGGAGTGTTCTAAGCAGGCATCGATATCGGGCCGGAGCTCCAGGGATTTTCCAGTATCTTTAATCCGCATGATCCGCGACAGATTCAGGATAGTCAGACGGCTTAAGCTGTCATCCTTCCGAACCCGGACTGCCATGAGACGGAATTTGTCGTCCCTGGCAGAGTATTCGAGCCGGCAGGGAAGGTATCGGAATGTAGTTAAGTGGTTTTTTGCCGAAAAGTAATCGATGGCCAGGATCCGGTTCTCCCGGATCCCTTCCAGAATCGCTTGAAAATGCTCCCGGTATGAATCGAGTTCATACCCGTCTCCGTCGGAATACTGGTCAAAATAAGAAAAGTCCTCCGGATAAAACAACGGCTGGACATTTCTTAACGCAAGATCCAGCTTCCTGCACTCCTCATCAGTAAAGAACAGGCGAAATCTGGGATCAGCGGAGACGGCTTTCAGCCAGGAACGCTGGAGCCCGGTCAGCGGCAGCGGCTCCGGTGCCTTTACCCGGGAGTAAAAGAGCGGCTTGCCGGACGGCCCCTCCGGCGACTTGACGAGTAAACTCCATTCCCCGCTCACCAGCTTCGGGACGATGGCAAGGGCACTTTCCTCATAGCCGTATGTATCCGCAATACGGTTTAAGTCGCTTTCTGACAGTCCGTGTTCCGCGGCCTCGTCCAGAATCCGCCGGACGACCAGAAAGTAACAGTTATAGATTTCAGAAAACAGTTCAGATTCCATCCTTGTTCACCTCCGATTCCGACGATGACAAGCGAGGGGGATTTTCCGCCCATTCCGCTGAATGTAAGTGAGGGGGACTTTCCGCATACATCTTCGCCATGCGATCCATATCCCGGAAGAATTTCTTTTCAATCATGGAATTGGAGCAGGAAAAGGAGAGAATTCGTCCTGTAAATGTTTTGACCCACGGCATCATCTCGTTGCAGTCAAAACACTCCCGCGTGTAGCTCCAGATGCCGTGATCCAGCCGCGTTATGGTACCGCCGCGGCCCTCCCGTTCCAGACGGCCGATAATGTGAGCCCCCCGCTCTTCATCCAGAGACAGCGTAAAAGAAATCGA
>NZ_JBKVCZ010000084.1:0-30563 GCF_046966825.1 Hungatella sp.
TATATTAAATGTTTTTTTCAATAATGTAAAGTACTTTCTTGCAACTGCCACATTTTCCGTGTGGATTTTAATGGCATAATGGTCCTCTTCCGAGATTATGATCTTTCCACAAAGGCTGATGATCGCTGCAATTTCGGCAATCTGGCAGTGCCTCGCCGGGCTTAACTGCCTGGAAAGTTCGTCTTTTACTTTGGAGGAAAATGACATGGCAGCTCATTCCTTTTTTCTTTTATTATCCTTATCAATGTCACGGTGCTCGATCTTTAAGCCAAATTCCCCGTGGGCTTTCAGCTTCCCGTAGACCGCCTTCGCGATGGTCACCGAGCGGTGCTTCCCTCCGGTACATCCAATCGCAATGACCAGCTGGTTCTTTCCCTCCAATACGTAGCCCGGAATCAGAAATTCCAGCATATCGTAAAGTTTATCCAGGAAAATGGCCGCTGTCCCATTCTGCATCACGTAGTCCCGCACTTCCCTGTCCTCGCCTGTCTTCGGACGCAGTTCGTCCACATAATACGGATTCGGAAGGAATCTGACGTCAAAGACGAGATCGGCATCAGAAGGAATTCCGTATTTGAAGCCAAAGGACAGAATCGTGATGTACAGATTCTTATAGCTTTCATTTGCCATAAAGATCTTTTCCAGCTCTGCCTTCAGTTCCTTTGTCAGCAGCTTGCTGGTATCTATGATATAATCCGCCTCTTCCTTTAAAAATGCCAGTTTGAGGCGTTCCTTCTCGATACCGCTGTCAATCCGGCCCTCTCCCGCAAGGGGATGGATCCGTCTCGACTCCTTATACCGCTTAATCAGTGTCTCACTGCCTGCATCCAGGAAGAGGATCTCATACGGGACCCTGCTCCTGGACCATTCATCAAAGATCCGGTTAAGTGCAGACAGTTCATCCCCGCTGCGGATATCGATCCCCAGCGCGGCATCCTTAATACCGCCCTGATTGCTCAGGGTCAGCTCGGCAAATTTTTCCACCAGAGGAATAGGAAGGTTATCCACACAGTAGAACCCCATGTCCTCCAGCATCTTCAGCGCACTTGTCTTACCGGCGCCTGACATGCCTGTCACAATTACCAGTCTCACAAAAAGTCTCCTCTACGCCGTTTAAAATCGTCCCAGCGTCTTTACTTCCATCTCCAGTTCCACTCCGGAATGTTCTTTTACTCTTCTCTTCACATCCTGGCAGAGCGTCATAATATCCGAAGCCGTGGCATGGTCTCTGTTAATCACAAAACCGCAGTGTTTCCCGGAAACCTCCGCGCCGCCCACACGGTATCCTGCAAGGCCCGCCTCTTCGATCAGTTTCCCGGCAAAATTGCCGGCCGGCCGCTTAAATGTGCTCCCGGCACTGGGAAACTCCAAAGGCTGCCTGCTCTTTCGCCTGCCTGCCAGATCATCCATATACGCCTTGATCTCATCCTTGTCGCCTGGCTTTAAGCGATACCGCGCTTCCAGCACAATATAATGGTTAGCAGGAATGCAGCTGGTCCGGTAGCCCAGCTCCAGCTCCGGCAGAGAGAGTACCTTTTCCTCGCCTTCCATGGTCATAACCCGGACTGATTCCAGGATCTCCTTCGTTTCGGAACCGTAGGCGCCCGCATTCATCACGACGGCTCCGCCCACCGTACCAGGGATTCCGGCTGCAAATTCAAAGCCTGTGAGCCCGGCCTCCAATGCCGCCTTCCCCACCCGGGAAAGGGATGCTCCCGCACCAGCCGCGATCTCACACCGGTCACTGTCCACACGGCATCCGGAAAATCCGGCTGTCATGGATATGACCACACCATCGAAACCGCCGTCTCCCACAAGCAGATTGCTTCCATTTCCGAGAATGCAGTACGGTACCTCTTCTCTCCGGCACAGCCGGATCACTTCTCCCAGTTCGCGCGCGTCCGCCGGACTTACGTAGTAGGCCGCGGGACCGCCGACGCGAAAGGTCGTGTGTCTGCTCATTTTCTCTTCCGTCTTCACATGGCTGCTATCTGACAATTCCAGCAGTTTCTCATAAAACATCGTCATGAAACACCTCAATCATCCTGTTTTCTTGACAGGTTTGCCTGGACGCGGTTGTATAATTCCTGTGCCGCGTTGTACCCCATCTTCTTCTGTCTGTAGTTGACAGCCGCCGACTCCACGATGATGGCGAGATTCCGTCCCGGACGGACAGGAATGGAATGGCAGACCACACGGTTTCCCAGGAACTCCGTATACTGGTCTTCCAGTCCCAGTCTGTCGTACTCTTTATCCTTATCCCAGTCCTCCAGCTTGATCACCATGTCGATGGCCTGGGTGTCCTTTACGCTCTCCACACCGAACAGCGTCTTCACATCGATAATACCGATACCTCTCAGCTCGATAAAATGTCTTGTAATTTCCGGAGCGCTTCCGATCAGAGTCTCATCGCTGACCTTTCTGATCTCCACTACGTCATCCGTTACGAGACGATGGCCCCTCTTTATGAGCTCCAGAGCCGCCTCACTCTTACCGATTCCGCTCTCGCCCATAATCAGGACGCCTTCGCCGAATACGTCCACTAAAACGCCATGGATGCTGATGCATGGAGCCAGTTTTACCTTCAGCCACCGGATGATCTCCGCCATCAGATCGGAGGTCGTCTGCTCCGAAACAAGGCAGGGCACGCCGTAATGGTCGCACAGTGCGATCATATCCTCATCAGGATCCTGGTTTCTCGAATAAACCAGACACGGAATCTGACTGGACAGAAGCTTGTCATACATCTCCACCTTGCGGTCATGTTCCATCTGTCGGATATACTCCTGCTCCACATAGCCGATAATCTGGACCCTCTCATTATCGAAATGGTCAAAAAAACCCGCCAGCTGCAGCGCCGGACGATTGACATCCGGATGGCTCAGCACGATTTTCTCCGCATCGATCTCCGGTGTCATGTTCCGGAGGTTCATTTTTTCAATTAACTCTGTAATCGCAACTCCATGCATGGTCTCATGCTCCTTTTCCATCTGTTTTTCTCATACTAACACAGATTTCGTGTTTTGAAAAGAGATAAGGGGAGGAAATTCCTCAATTCTAATGAAAGAAGTCATAGACGCTCTGAGCCGATTTGGCATTCATGCCCGGTGTGGCCGTCAGGGACTCTATGGACGCTTCTTTTATGGCTTCGATATCCTTGAAATAACGCATCAGCGCCTTGCGGCGGGTAGGGCCAATGTCGGGAATATCGTCCAGGATGGAATGGACCTGGCCTTTGCTGCGGAGGCTGCGGTGGTATTCGATGGCAAAGCGGTGGGCCTCATCCTGGACACGGGTGATCAGCTTAAAGCCTTCGGAACGCTTGTCGATGGGAATCTCCACATTGTTGTAGTATAAACCGCGCGTTCTGTGGTTGTCGTCCTTTACCATGCCGCAGACAGGGATGGAAAGCTTCAGCTCATCGAGTACCTCCAGGGCGATATTGACCTGGCCGCGGCCGCCGTCCATCATGAGTAAGTCCGGGAATTTTGTGAAGCTGCCGAACTCCTCGTCCACGCCCTTCTCCTTTAAAGAAGCGGCTTCATCGAGACCGTGAGAAAAGCGGCGCGTCAGGACCTCACGCATGGAGGCGTAATCGTTGGCGCCTTTGACCCATTTGATCTTGAATTTGCGGTAATCGTTCCGCTTGGGCTTACCATCCTCATAAACAATCATGGAGCCTACCGATTCGAAACCGCTGATATTGGAAATATCGAAGGCCTCGATCCTGTGGACACCGGTTATGCCGAGCCAGCCGCAGACCTCGTTCATGGCGCCGATGGTCCGCAGCTCCTCGCGTTTGATCTTCTCTTTGTCCTGGGAAAGAACCAGGGCCGCGTTGCGTTCCGCAAGCTCTACCAGGCGCTCCTTCTCCCCCTTCTGAGGGACGACAAGCTTCACCTTCTGGCCGCGTTTGGCGCTGAGCCACTCTCTGATGATCTCGCTGTCCTCAAGCTCTGTCTGAACCCAAAGCTCCCTTGGGACGAACGGCGTGCCGGCGTAAAACTGCTTGACGAAGCTGGTCAGGATCTGCCTGTCATCCTCTGCCGTGGCAATGGTAACGTGGTAATGCTCCCGGCCGATCAGACGGCCTTCCCTTACGAAGAAGACCTGGACTACCGCGTCCTTGTCGTCCTTCGCCATGGCGATGATATCGCGGTCCTCCATACTGCTGCTGGTGATCTTCTGTTTCTGGGCCACCGCCCTGACGCTGGTCAGCAAATCCCGGTATTCGATGGCTTTTTCGAAATCCATCTCGTCCGACGCCGTCTGCATCTTTTCCTCCAGCATGGAGATGACCGGATCGTATTTGCCGCCCAGAAAATCAAGGGCCTGACTGATGGCCCTTCCGTACTCTTCTTTATTAATGTATCCCTGGCAGGGCGCCGAGCACTGCTTGATGTGGTAATTTAAGCAGGGGCGGTCCTTGCCGATATCCTTCGGCAGATTGCGGTTGCAGGTACGGATCTTGTACAGCTTATGGATCAGATCAATCGTATCCTTAACCGCTCCTGCGCTGGTGTATGGCCCAAAATACTTACTTTTGTCCTTTTTCATGTCCCTGGAAAATAATACCCGGGGGAAATCCTCGTAGACCGTCACCTTGATATACGGATACGTCTTGTCGTCCTTTAACATCGTATTGTATCTGGGACGATGTTCCTTGATTAAGTTGCACTCCAGAACCAGGGCTTCCAGCTCCGAATCCGTTATGATATACTCGAACCTGGCGATCCGGGAAACCATCTGCTCAATCTTTGACGTCTTATTCCTGCTGCTCTGGAAATACTGCCGGACCCTGTTCTTTAAGCTGATGGCCTTTCCCACATAGATGATCTCATCCCTTTTATCGTGCATGATGTAGACCCCAGGCTGGGCAGGCAGTTTCTTTAGTTCTTCTTCTATATTAAATCCATTGTATCCGGATTGCTCCACGTATTTGTCACCTCAGTCTCGCTCCATCGTATTTCGCCTGCATCTCCAGATAATTGACGGCGGCGCGGTACATGCCTTCCCGTGTACCCGTTCCGCTTCCGATATCCAGGGATTCGCAGACAGCCGCAAGCTCCTCCTCGGAAAATATCTCACGGCGTTCTTTTAAAACTTCCAGCTTTTCATAATACGTCTCTGCGTCTAAAAAAGCAAGAAGAATTTTACTGGAAACAGCTGTTTCTTTTTCGGCTTCCTGCGATGCGACGCCTTCGGCTTCCTCAGTCTCCGTCCATGCCGCATGTTCCACGCTCGTTTCTCCTGCCGCCTCTTCTTTAAGTTCGACCCGCTCAAACCGGTATTTCTGCTTCACCTCCGGATATTTCTCATGGTCCACTTCGCTGATGAACATGGACAGCGGCCGCACATACGTCCCAAATGTGCCGTACAGCGCCTGGTAAACCACCATCTTCTCTCCTGTCTCGGAATGTTCGGCTACGGTGATGATCTGATACAGCTTATTCTTAAAATGCCTGTAACATTCTCCTGGTTTTGGTATTCTGTCCATATGCGTTTCCTTTCCTGATTTTCTGTCATGTGCGCAGTACCGCGCTATTCTCCTGCCCCGCCTGTCGTGACGATCACAACATTGGGCTTGCTTCTCTTCTCTCCCTGCGCCGTTGTCTCCGGCTGGGCGGAAGCGGCCCGATCCGTGGCCTCTGTTTCCGGGTCTTCGCTGGTCTGCAGTTCTTCACTGGCGGATGTCTCATCCACCACCGGCGCCTCTGTCTCCTCCATCGAGGTTTCTTCAGAAGGCTGTCCCTCCTGCGGAAGCGTCTCCTCCGGTGCCGGCGCCGTTTCCGGCTTTGCTGCTTCTGTCGGCGGCGCTGCCGTCGTTTCCGGAGGCAGAGCCGCTCTCGATTCGGCAATCTTCTGATCCTCCTGGCTGGCTTCTTCCGGCGAGAGAAGGCCATCCCACGTATATTTGTTGGATGCGCTCCAAAGGATCCATTCATCGTATCCGGCGTCATAGACAGCCTGAATCTGGGCCCTCACCTCGGCGGGGCCGTATTTGATGTAATGCTGTAAATAGGAAGCGGTGAAATCCTGGAGCCACGGGCGCACGATGGCATGGTCCTCCCCTGCCGCCGTCACAATGGCCAGATCCTGCTTCGATTTCATCAATGCCGCATGGATCGTATCGTAGGGCTGGGTATCCGGATGCTCGATTCCGAAATTACCATCGCCGTAATGGGACGGATAAATCATCGGGCAGATATAGTCTAAATGCCTGGCCATATCATTATACACCTGGCCCACCGCATCCGCGTCAATCTTACTTCCTATAATGGTGCCGAAAACATCGGCCGAAACGAAGATGCCCTCCGCCGACAGCTTGTCATAGGCATACGTAATAAACTCCGTGATGATGTCCGTCTTGGAGCGTCCCTTCGTATCCGCCTCGTCAAATGCGACCTGCTTCATGGTGCTGTCCGTGGCAAACCGGATATAATCAAACTGTATCTCGTCAAACCCGACCTTCGCCGCCTGCGTGCCCACTTCCACCAGATAGTCCCAGACCTCCTGGCGGTAGGGATTGACCCAGGCCAGCCCCTTATTGTCGCGGTGAAGGCTGCCATCCGCGTTCTTTAAGCTCCACTCCGGCTTCTTCTCAGCCAGATAAGGATCGCGGAAAGCCACGACCCGGGCGATGGTATAGATGCCCCGGGCCTTTAAATCCGCCATGAGCGCTCCGATATCCCGGATATACCGCTCCGATGCGCCGATCTCATTGACAGTAGGCGCATCATCCATGGAAAATGTAATTCTTCCGTCGTCGTTCTTCACATCGATGACCACCGCGTTAATCTCCGTCTGGTCGATCTTGTCAAGAATTGCCTGAAAGCCTTCTGATCCAGCCATATATCCGGAAATGTAGACGCCCTTCACGCGAACCCGTTCCTTCTGCGGTTCTGCCGGTTCTGTCTCCTGCTGGACTTCCAGCGTCTCCTCCGTGGTTTCTCCGCTCATACTCTCTTTTTCTGTTGTCTCATCCGTTTCCGGCAAGTCGGATACCTGCTTATATTTGCTGCATCCAGTCACCGCCAGCGTACAGACAAGCGCTGCCAAAAGCCATTTTTTCATAATTATTCCCGTTCACTTTCCTGATGGTTTTATGGTATTCTCCTGTAACATTTATTTAATATTTTACCACATTTTGTAAAATTTACAAACGTGTTTTCGTTTTGACGTTTTAATCATTCATTTTGTAAATTATATTTGACATATAGTCTTTTTTAGTGTACTATGTAGGTATGAAACGAGTATAACGCAGGAACTGGAGGTGGATTTTTATTGAAGAACAAACGGATGAAAATTGCCCGTGTGGAACACGATTTATCACAGGAGCAGTTAGGGGAACGGGTTGGCGTCACGCGGCAGACCATCAGCATGATCGAATCCGGGAACTATAACCCGACACTGAATCTCTGTATCGCAATCTGTAAAGAACTGAACAGGACACTGGACGAATTATTTTGGGAGGTATCAGAATGAAATCACTGTTTAAGAAACGAATCGTAGATGAACGAATGGAACTTCAAAGTCTCAGGAATGCCAGAAAGAGCTGGAATTTTCTTCTCCTTGCAACCGGCTTCTGCCTTTTGGCGGAACTTCACTTACTCCGATGGGAGCTGAAATACATAGTACCGCAGGCTGTCGTCGTCCTTGCCGCGTCTGTTTATAATTTATTTCTGGATGCCAGAGACGGCAACATTTATACTGCGGAAAATGCGAATCGCAAAAAACTGTTTCTGCTCTACGCCATCAGCTCCCTGGCAGCGTCATTGATTATCGCCTACAGCTTTTACGTCCGCTATTCCCTTGCGACAGCAGTCATCTCTTTCCTACTTTTGTTCTTTTTCATGTTTGGGCTTATGTATATAGTGGATTCTCTTTGCTTCCGTATCGGGAAAAAAAGAGCGTTCAAGGACTACGAAGAGGAAGAAGAGTAACCCGGCATACAGAAGGAGAAGGCAGACGCCTTCTCCTTCTATTTCATAACCGCTCCTCCACCGCCGTTCCAAAAGCTACAGCAGATGCACCGCCACAATCAATCCTGCAAATACAATAGAGACCATGGAGGTAAGTTTAATCAGAATATTAATGGATGGCCCCGACGTATCCTTAAACGGATCGCCGACCGTATCTCCCACGACCGCGGCCTTATGCTGGTCGCTTCCTTTTCCACCGTGGGCTCCGCTCTCGATATATTTCTTTGCATTATCCCATGCTCCGCCGGAGTTGGCCATCATGACCGCCAGGACGAAGCCGGTCACGGTATTGCCGGCCAGCAGGCCTGCGACACCATTTACCCCCAGCAAAAGCCCGACAACGATGGGAATGATCACTGCGATCAGAGCCGGCGCCAGCATCAGCTTCTGTGCCGATTTCGTGCACATATCCACACAGGCGGCGTAATCCGGTTCCGCCTTTCCCTCCATCAGCCCTTTGATCTCCTTAAACTGACGCCGCACCTCGACCACGATAGACTGAGCGGCCTTTCCCACCGCGTCCATGGTCAGGGCGGCGAATAAAAACGGAAGCATGCCGCCGATGAACAGGCCGATTAGGACCGTCGGATTTGTGATGGTCAGATTCAGCGCAATATCCGGATTCAGCTGTTTGACCTTGTCAATATAAGATGCAATCAGCGCCAGTGCCGTCAGCGCAGCTGAGCCGATGGCAAATCCCTTTCCGGTGGCCGCCGTCGTATTTCCCAGAGAATCCAGGGCATCCGTCCGGTTTCTGACCTCAGGAGGCATATGAGTCATCTCCGCGATTCCTCCCGCATTATCGGCGATTGGTCCATACGCGTCGGTTGCCAGCGTGATTCCCAGCGTCGAAAGCATGCCGACCGCAGAGACTCCGACACCGTAAAGTCCCATGTTAAAATCTGCGTTTCCGCCCGAACAGTAATAGCTGATCAGCACCGACACACCGACGATGATCACAGGAGCTACCGTAGAAAGCATGCCGAGAGACAGTCCGCTGATAATCACCGTAGCCGCCCCCGTCTCACTGGATGAAGCCAGATTCCTCGTCGGCCGGTACGAATCCGACGTAAAATATTCTGTGATCGCACCGATCAGAACACCGGCGACAAGACCGGACAGCACCGCCGCATAGATCCCGATGTGTTCCGGAAGCAGGAGGCGGATAATCACATAGGCCCCTGCCACCACCAGAACAGCGCTGATATACGTTCCCAGCCGCAGCGCCTTTAAAAGGTTTTTCTGTGAGGCATCTTCCTTTGTTTTTACGAAGAAGGTACCGATAATCGATGCGATGACGCCGAATGCCGCCAGCATCATGGGAACGGCGACGCCCTTCACTCCAAAACCGGCTGCAACCGCCAGCGCTGCGGTAGACACGATCGAGCCTACATACGATTCATACAAATCTGCGCCCATACCGGCCACATCACCTACGTTGTCGCCTACGTTATCCGCGATAACAGCAGGATTACGGGGATCATCCTCCGGAATACCCGCCTCTACCTTACCAACCAGATCGGCTCCCACATCGGCCGCCTTCGTAAAAATACCGCCGCCCACACGGGCAAACAGCGCCATACTGGAGGCGCCCATGCCGAAGGTCAGCATATTGGCCGTAATCTGGGCGATCCGTTCCGTCTCCGGAAGCGAATGGAACACGGTATTCAGGATAAAATACCAGATCGTCAGATCGAGAAGTCCCAGCCCCACCACGGTAAAGCCCATAACAGAGCCTGCCGAGAAAGCCACTTTGAGGCCCTTGTTCAGGCTGCGGGAAGCCCCCTCCGCCGTCCTGCAGTTTGCCATCGTCGCGGTCCGCATTCCGATAAACCCTGACAAACCGGAGAAAAAGCCGCCCGTTAAAAATGCAAACGGTGTAAAATAACTCAAAAACCCGCCAAACGCCATACACAGCAATATGATGAAAACGACAGCAAAGAAAATGCCGACGCCCAGATACTGCCGTCTTAAATAGGCGCCGGCACCTTTCCTGACCGCAGTAGAGATTTTAATCATCCCAGCGCTGCCCTCCGGCTGTCCCTTCACCCGGACAAACATACAGGCAGCATAAATCAGAGCGGCTATGGAACCAATTGCTACGACATACATAACATTCATGGTACCCCTCCTTATCATAACCATTTGTTGAAATTGTTTAGTTCCAATTTCATTATAGTTCTTTATATGGGCGAATTCAACAAATATGCATGAATTTTTTCAACACCTTAACGGACAGAAGCCCGGCAGGAAACCGGAGTGGAACTACATCTTTCCACCGCCTGCTTCCCGCCGGGCTTCTCCCTGCATACGCAGCCTGCTCAAAAAATCTCCTAATAAGTGAGCACCTCCGGCCCCTCTTCTGTTATCAGTACCGTGTACTCCCACTGTGCCGACAGACTTCCGTCTTCCGTATAGATGGTCCAGCCGTCTTCCTCGTCCTGAACCACATCGGGCCGTCCCGCATTTACCATCGGTTCAATGGTAAAGATCATGCCGGGAACCAGAAGCATATCCGTTCCCCGCTCTCCGATATGGCTGACCCACGGTTCCTCATGGAAATCATTCCCCACGCCGTGGCCGCCGATCTCACGCACTACCGTAAAACCATTTGCATAAATGTACTCGGATATGGCAGCTCCTATGTCGCCCAGATGGCCCCAGGCCCGGGCTTCCTTAAGCGCTAAGTCCACGCTCTCTTTCGTCACGCGTACCAGCTTCTCCGCCTCCGGCGACACGTTTCCGATGCAGTACATTCTGGAGGCGTCTCCGTAATAACCGTCTAAGATCGTCGTCACATCCACGTTGATGATGTCGCCCTCCTTCAGGATCCGGTTCGGATCGGGAATGCCGTGGCAGACCACCTCATTGACGGAAGTGCAGACGCTCTTCGGGTAGCCTTCAAAATTAAGGGGAGCCGGGATGCCGCCCATCTTTATCGTATTTTCATGTACCAGGGTGTTGATATCCTCTGTGCTGATGCCCGGACGTATGAAGGAATCCACCAGATCGAGGATCTTCGTATTCACCTCGCCGGCCTTTCTGATCCCCTCGATCTCCGCCGGGGTCTTGATCATGTAATGCTCCGGCACCAGATCGCCCATAATACCGTAATTTTCAATCTTTCTGTCGAACGCCAGATGGCAGTTCTTATACTTCTTTCCGCTGCCGCACCAGCAGGCGTCATTTCTTCCTAACTTTAACATCGCTAATTCCTCCATCTTCTCTACAACGTTTTATCACGTTTTCTCTCCGTTGTAAAGAGCGCTCCCGATTATTCTTTTAAGACGGCTTTTACCCGGCCGTTCTTCTCTACATTATCATTATATGGGTCGGAGGCCACGATATCCCCATCTTCCAGTCCGGAAATAATTTCTACCCGGCCGCCCTCTCTTCTTCCGGTTTCCACAGGCTTTAATACCGCTTTCCCATTCTGTATGAGATAGACAGCGCTTCCATCCTCCGCCGGTATTACGGCCGCCGCAGGTACGGAAAAGACCTCCGGGGCGATCATGACATGAAAGGATACATCCGCCGTCTGGCCCGCTCCCGCGTGCTCCGGAAGTGCCGCAGGCTTTAACTCTACGGTACACCGGTTCTCCTCCAGGCCGATGGAAGACATCTGTTTCTCGGCAGTCTTCGCGATGAAGCTCACCTCGGCTTCCCCCTCGCTCCCGTCGGCGTAAATGACTTTCGCCTTAAGCCCGGGTGTCAACGCGGCCGCATCCTCCGACAGAACGGAGGCGGAAAGCTTCATGCTGTCCGGGCGGTAGATTTTCACCACCGGCTGGTTGGGCGACAGATAGGCGCCTTCCTCCGTGTATACCTCCCACAGGACGCCGTCGTAGGGCATCTTTACCGCACCGGGATTCACGGTGTCGTCGAGAAGGGCCAGCTGCCTTTCGAAGGAAGCAATCTGCTCCTGGGAATGCGCCTTCTGCTCCTCGGAATTATCTTCCTTCGCCTGCGTGTATTTCTGGTAAGTCAGATCCAGCTGGGTCTTTAAGGTATCCAGGTCCGACTGGGCTATGAAGCCGCCCTGCTGCGCCAGCACCACCCCGTTGTCGTAATTCTTCTTCGCAAGGCGGTATTCGCTTTCCGCCGCCTTAAGGGCTGCCGCTGCCGAACCATTGGAACCGTAGAGACGGTCGTACTCCTGGCGGGCCGCGCTTAACTGCTGCTTAAACTGCTCTCTCTGAATGTCCAGCGTCGTCTGGGAGGTGGTATCCGTCTTTAAAAGGATCTCCCCCTCCTTTACCTCCATTCCCGGCAAATACGGAATTTCCGAGACATTGCCCGCGGTAACGGAATTAAGCACCATGCCTGATACGGGAAGTATGGAGGCCGAAACGGTAAACTGACTCTCCAGGTTTCCTTTTACCGCCTGCTCTGCGGAAGCTTCCACGGGTTTTAAGAGCACCGCCGCATACGCGCCGATACTGATCACGGCTATGGCCGCAAGAAATATCCATTTCACTTTTCTTTTCATCCTGCACCTCTATTCCCGTTCCCGCAGAAGGTCTGCCGGAACTATTTTTTTCAGTTTTCGAAGCATCATCATGGAGCTGAACCCGACAGAGACGGCGGTCAGCCCAAGGGCCTGCAGCAGCGCCTTTCCGTCGATAAAGCTGGGGATTGTATACATATCCGAAGCCATAGAGACCGAGATCAGCTGGCTGGCTCCCATGGACATGGGAATTCCGATGAGCACCGCGCCCGCGGCCAGCAGCCACTGTCCCGTGGAGATCACATCGAGACACTCCTTACTCTTTAATCCCAGCATCATCAGGGTGGACAGCTCCCGCTTCAGTTCCTCGAAGCTGATCAGGGAACTGATATAGATGACCGCAAAGCTGATGATAACGCCCAGCATGGACATGGAGGCCATGATGGCGCTCATGCTCCCCATCATGGACCGGTACTGGGAGAGTCTGTCCTGACGGCTCTGGATTCCGGACACAGCGGCCGCATCCTCGAGACGCTCCCGCAGCTCCTCCTGAACCGTGATTGGGGCCTTCAGTAGAACGGTCGTGCACACATTGCGGTAATCGCTGATCCTGCCGGCGCCGGCGAAGGACATATAGGCGGAGCTCCCCATATACTGGGCGATCGTGTCCGTCACTGTGACGCGGCTGATCCGCTCCTTGGGATAGGGAACCTTCACCTCTATGGTACTCCCCTTCTTCACGCCCATGACGTTCGCCATGTGCTCCGATATCACGATGCCCTCTTCCTCCGGATATACCCTGCTTCCATCCTCGCAGAACAGTCTGGTCAGTGATGCTTCCGTGATACCGCCTGAATCGTACAGTCTGTTTTTCCCTGCGGCCCGGCAAGGGTCTGCAAATTCCATCATCCCCTCCGCGTTTTCCACCTGCGAATGCTTTACCGCCTCCAGGGCATCCTCTAAAAGGACCGGCTGCTCAAACTGAACCATGATGTCCTGTCTCTGGGTCTTCTCCCAGTAATCGAAGATAAAGACGTCAAACAGGGAGTTCATGGACACCAGGGTAGCCGTAATCATATAGGCAAAGGCGATGCCGGCCACCGACATGGCCGTCCGCCGTCTGTTTCTGGAAAGGCTTCGTAGCGCCATGACGCCAGGAACCGTAAAAAGGTTTAAAAACCCCGGTATCCGCTCCAGAAATGACTGTCTGGCCGACTTGGGTGACGGCGGCCGCAGCGCCTGGGCGGGCTTCATCTTCCCGATCACACCGGCGATAATCCAGGAGGTGCCGGAGCAGAATATCCCCGCCAGCAGGATACCTTCCAGCAGATAGGACACAGAAAGCGGAGCCGTCACATCCGGCAGGTTAAAGTATACCCGGTAAAAGCCCGCCATGGGATCCGCCAGAGCATACCCCAGAAGCCCGCCGAACAGCCCGCCGAGCAAACCGGTCACCGCTCCGAAGCCCATGTAATGGAGCCTTATTTTCCTCAATGGGATTCCAATCGCCATCAGGGTTCCGATCTGGGTCCGCTGCTGCTCCACCATACGGCTCTGCGTGATATAGAGAATCACTCCCGCCACGGTCAGGAATAGAAACGGCACCACGCCGGACATTTTCTCCAGCTGCTTGATCTCCTCGTCAACCATGGAGACGGCCAGCTGGTCCTCCCGGGCATAATGGGATATGAGACCGTAGGGCGTAAGCGCCTGTTCGATCCGGTCCTTCACGGCCTCCCAGTCGCTGCCGGGCTCCAGCTTAAACAAAAAGCTGTTACCATGGCCTTCCTGGCCGAACAGCTGGGCCATGGTCCGATATGAGGTAAATGCCGCGTCGTACACGGCCGGGCTGGGATACAGCTCGTTCATATTGCGGATCATGTAGATATTTTCCGGCGTCAGGCCGATTCCCGTGATCTCCATGGGGACCCGCTTACCTTCCACAATAATCTCCACCGTGTCTCCCGGATTTAAATTCCTGGCCTTTGCGATGCCGTCGCCGATCACGATCTCCTTTTTTCCCTCTTCCGGCAGCGTACCGCGGGATAAGACCGGACGGTTCATCTCGCCCTCCGACCAGGATACGAGATGGAGCTCCACATCCTCTTCGTATCCGTATACCCTCGTGTCCTTCACGAGCCGGGCCTGCACCGTGTCGATGCCGGGAATCCTCTTTAAGATTCCTGCCTCGGAGACGGGGGAATCGGTTACCTCTGCAAAGCCGTCGCAGAATTCGGACTGGGAAAAGAACATATCCCGGGATTCGGCCAGATTGTCGTAGCACAGCTCCAGCACCGTAAAACCGCAGAAACCAATGGCAACGATCAGGATGCACAGTATGTAAGCCGTCATGGATCTCTTCATGTCGCGAATCATTTTTCGAATTAAAAGTTTCGTCATATCCGTCCCTTTCCGCCGCTACCAGTCCAGTTCTTCCGCCTGGCATGGATGCTCATTGACCGTGATACGCTCCAGTCTTCCGTCCTTCATGTGGAAGACGCGGTCCGCCACACGGGCCATCTCCGCGTTGTGGGTGATGGTCATGACAGGACATTTTAAGCTTCTGCCCACCTCCAGGAGAAGCTTTACGATGGCCACGCTGTTTTTGCTGTCCAGCGCCCCCGTCGGCTCATCGCACAGAAGAAGGTCCGGCTTTTTTACAATGGCCCTGGCGATGGAGACCCGCTGCTGTTCTCCGCCTGACAGCTGGGCCTGAAAGTGTCTCTCTCTTCCGCCCAGCCCCACCATGGCGAGCACCTCCTTCGGGTCCATGTGCTCCTTCACAATACTGGCCGCCAGTTCCACATTTTCTACGGCATTTAAGGAAGGGATGAGATTGAAAAACTGAAATACGAAGCCTACGACATCCTTCCTGTAGTCGGAGAGCTGATCCGCCGTATATCCCGTCAATTCTCTGTCCTTGTACCAGATCTCACCGCCTGTGGGCTTATCCATCCCGCCTACGATATTTAGAAGGGTACTCTTCCCGGAGCCGGAGGGCCCCAGTACCACGATAAATTCTCCCTGTTCCACCTCGAAGGTGACATCCTTTAAGGCGTCCACCGCCACGCCCTCCCCTTCATACCGGACGGAGAGATGATCCGCTCTGATTACCGGTTTTCCTGCTGCCATTCTATGCCTCCGTTTTCTGATATTCTTCTTTATAAGCGATCTGCTTCAGCCATTTTTCCCAGACATAGAACTTTTCCATGATTTCCTTCATGGAAATGGACGCGTTGGATTTCCGCCTGTCATGCAGGTATCCCTCCGTCATCCAGACCAGCATCTCGTAGATTTCCATCGGTGGAACATCCGGCTTAAACTTGCTGTAGTCCACATTTCTGAAATACTTCCTGAAGGCAGACGAAACCGCCTCCATCGTCGCCCGGTTTAAGTCTTCCTTTACGATTCCGTCTTCAGAGTAATATCCCCGCACCATGAAATCAGCCAGATAAGGCGTCTTCTCCAGCACTTTGATCTTGGCCTCCGCCGCCATCTCCAGAAGCTCGAAAAAATCGGTGACTGTCTCCCATCTGGCTGCCTGGCCGCCGGACTCGTTTCCGCCGCTGGCGGGTTCATCCCCGCTGCCGCCTGGCCCATCTCCCATGACCTGGTTAATGATGAGACTGGCGCAGTAATCGAACAGATACAGGTACAGCGACTTTTTATTGTGAAAATAATAGAATAACAGCCCCTTGGATATCCCCGCTTTTCTCGCGATTTCGTCCGTCACCGCATGTCTGTAATCATTTTTTGAAAATACCTCCAGCCCGGCGTTGATGATCCGCAGCTGTTTTTCCTGAGGAAGCTCATAAAACTGTTCATTCATCTTCCTGACCCCCTTAACCTGTTTGGTTTAACCGATTTGGTCAGTTATATTGTATCGCATTGACTGTATTTTACAACCCCCTGCAAGACCTTTAAACAATCATTTTTTCTCAGAAACGGAAAAATTTCCCTGAGCTTTCCACAACAGGCGGAAAAAGAGGAAGGGGAGAACGAAATAACCGTGGTAATTTCATTCGTTTTATGATACAATCGGTAAGTATTATGAGCAGGAACCCGTCGTTTTTAACGATATGGGGGCTTTTTGCGTGCTTTTTTGCGGGTAAACAGCCTCTGAGGACATAGATTCTAAAGAATAAAAAGGGGTACGAACATGAAAATCGGATTTGATAACAACAAGTACTTGCAGCTGCAGTCTGAGCACATCAGGGAGCGGATTAACCAGTTCGGCGATAAGCTGTATCTGGAATTCGGCGGAAAATTATTTGATGATTATCACGCCTCCAGAGTCCTTCCGGGATTCGCACCTGACAGCAAGTTAAGCATGCTGATGCAGCTCGCCGACCAGGCCGAGATCATCATCGCCATCAATGCCGCAGACATCGAGAAGAACAAGATACGTCACGATCTCGGCATTACCTACGATGTGGATGTGCTCCGCCTGATTCAGTCCTTCACGGACCGGGGGCTCTATGTCGGCAGTGTCGTCATCACCCAGTACTCCGGACAGAAGGCAGCCGATCTCTTCAAGAGCAAGCTGGAGAAAATCGGCATCCGTGTCTACCGCCACTACATCATAGACGGATATCCCAGCAACGTATCTCTGATTGTGAGCGACGAGGGATACGGCAGAAATGATTATATCGAAACAGCGAAGCCGCTCGTCATCATCACGGCGCCGGGACCGGGAAGCGGAAAGATGGCCACCTGCCTTTCCCAGCTCTACCATGAGAACAAGCGCGGCATCAAGGCCGGATACGCCAAGTTTGAGACCTTCCCAATCTGGAATATCCCGTTAAAGCATCCGGTAAACTTAGCCTATGAAGCGGCTACCGCCGATTTAAATGACGTCAACATGATCGACCCCTTCCATCTCGACGCCTACGGTGTTACCACGGTAAACTACAACCGCGACGTGGAGATTTTCCCGGTGTTAAGCGCCATTTTCGAGGGAATCTACGGCGAATGCCCCTACAAGTCTCCTACCGACATGGGTGTCAATATGGTTGGATGCTGTATTATGGATGACGAGGTATGTGCCGAGGCTTCCCGTCAGGAAATTATTCGGCGCTACTATCAGGCGCTGGCCCGCCTGGCCAAAGATATGGGCAGCAAGGAGGAGGTCTATAAGATCGAGCTTCTGATGAAGCAGGCCAAGATTACCACCGACTTAAGACGCGTGGTCGGAGCAGCCAACGAGCGGGCGGAAAAGACCGGCTCCCCGGCGGCAGCCATGGAGCTGGATGACGGAACCATCATCACCGGCAAGACCACCAATCTTCTCGGCGCCTCCGCGGCCCTCCTGTTAAATGTGGTCAAGGTGCTGGGAAATATTTCTCATGACATTCATCTGATCGCACCTTCTGCCATCGAACCGATCCAGAAGTTAAAGGTCAATTACCTGGGCAGCAAGAACCCGCGTCTCCACACCGACGAGGTGCTGATCGCCCTGTCCGCCAGCGCGGCCACCGATCACAACGCACAGGTCGCCTTGGAGCAGCTTCCAAAGCTGAAGGGCCGCGAAGTTCACACTTCCGTCCTGCTCTCCGACGTGGATACGAAGATATTCAAGAAGCTGGGCGTCAATCTGACATGCGAACCGATCTATGAGGAGAAAAAGATTTACCATTAATTCAGGAAAATAGAAAAGAAACGGGCGTCGCGGCCGGATATCATCGGCTGCGGCGCCCGTTTTCCTGTCCGGAAATGCCCGGCGGCTACTGGCTTTTATTCATTTTCCTGCAATGCGGATTTCCATTTTACACGAAGCAGCAGGACGATGGAGATTGCCGCCGCCATATAGTTGGAGAATAAATTCCCCCAGAATACGGAATAATAGGCAAGGAAGCTTTCCGTTGCCAGTATAAACAGGTAACGGAGCAGCCATATTCGCAGCAGCCCCACCACCATCGGAACCTTTGTCTTTCCGAGGCCGATAAACGCTCCCTGGACTACCATGCAGATTCCGAAACCAACGACGGAATACGTGTAAATATGTAACGCGTGATTTGCGATCTCCAGCACATCCTGCTGGCGCGTAAACAGGGTCGTCAAATGGGACGAGGCCGGTACTATAATGGAAATAATAAGGACAGCCGTGATCATACTTGCCACGCATCCGGTCACTGTACATTTCTTCGCCCGCGCCCCCTATCCCGCGCCCACGTTCATACTCACCATGGTTGTGATGGCAGCGCCGAAGGAGCTGGGCAGGTTAAAGCATACTGACGTGATGTTGTTGGCAATTCCCTGACCGTTTAAGACGACGGGTCCGTATTTCTGGGTCTCATTGTTGATGAGGAAGAAGCCAAAATTCAGCATCAGGCTGGTCACCATGGCCGGAATGCCGACGCGGATCAGCTGATGGATCAGGACTCCGTCAAACCGAAAGCCCTTCAGGGTCAGCTGGTTCTCTCCCTTCTGGATAAACAGCTCATAGAACATCCAGATACAGATGAGCATATTGGCGCAGAGCGAAGCCATGACACAGCCCACAATCCCCAGGCGGAGCCACACGATAAAGACTACATTGAAAATTATTTTTAATACCAGCATTAAAACCATCCGGATAAATGTCGCTTCCGGCCGCCCGGTCGCATTCATAATAGCGTTATAAATGCTTTCCAGAAAGGAAAACGGAAGAACCATGGCATATAAGGCGATATAAAGCCAGACATTATGAGAGATTTCCTGATCCACATGGCCCGATATTGGAAACGCGATGAGAACCAGAAGCGGCGCGATGCACAGGCCGAGGCAGAATGCGAAAACCACGGTCTGAGTGCTGATATGCTTCACCCGCTTAAAATTCCCCTGGCCGAAGGTCTGCCCGATGATGGCCATGGCGGCCACGCTTAAGCCCTGGGCCAGCGCGGTCATCATGTTTATGATCGGCTCGCTGTAGGTAACGGCGCTGGCCACCAGCGTACCCGCTACATTATTGATGAAGAGACCGTCGGACAGCGGCATCAGGGACTGCACCACGCTCATCATCAGGGTCGGAAACGACAGCATCATCAAGGTTCTTACGATGCTGCCGTTCAGGATCAGTTCACGGCGTTCGGCCGCACCCGTTTTCAATATTCCAGTTTTCATGTTCCACACATCTCTTTCTTTTCTGTATCAATTAAAATGTCACAAATTCTTACTATAGCACAATTTATCCGGTCCTGCATCCTGATTTCTCCAATTTTAGCAGTTTGTTAATACTCCCTCTTCCCTTTCGCCGCCTCGTCTTAACGCTTTTTTATCCTTTGTAAAATCGGCGTTAAGCTTTTCATTTTCTATAGATTTTTCACGTCAGTCCGTTATAATCGAAGTAAAGAAACATTAAAATCCACGTAAAGTGAGGTAAGACATGAATGGTATGACAATCCCCATATCTGATTTTTTAACAGGACTCTCGTCCAGCCCGGCGTTTGCCGTTACCACGGTTCTGACGCTGGGCGTTATTCTGGTCAACGGCTGGACCGACGCCCCTAACGCCATCGCTACTTGCGTCTCTACCCGGGCCATCACCGCGAAGTATGCGATTCTGATGGCGGCCGTTTTCAATTTTCTGGGAGTTTTTCTCATGACCATGCTCAATCAGAGTGTGGCCTCCACCATTTACAATATGGTCGATTTCGGAGGCGACAGCCACCAGGCGCTGATTGCGCTCTGTGCCGGACTGACCGCCATCGTCGCATGGGCCGTGGCCGCGTGGTGGTTCGGAATCCCGACCAGCGAAAGCCACGCCCTGATCGCCGGACTGTCGGGAGCCGCGATCGCCCTGCATAACGGCGTAGACGGAATCAATGCGTCCGAGTGGGTCAAGGTTCTCTATGGCCTCCTGCTCTCCACCGTTCTCGGCTTCGTCTCCGGCTGGATCTCTGTCCGGCTGGTGGAACTGCTCTTCCGGGACCGCGACCGCAGAAAGACAAACCACTTCTTCGGCGGCGCCCAGATTGCCGGCGGAGCCGCCATGGCCTTCATGCACGGCGCTCAGGACGGCCAGAAATTCATGGGTGTCTTCATGCTTGGAATCTTCCTTGCCCAGGGAAATGTGGGTGAAGGCCATTTCTCCATTCCGGTCTGGCTGATGGTACTGTGCAGTATCGTCATGGCGCTCGGCACCTCCATCGGTGGTTACCGCATCATCAAGGCGGTAGGCATGGACATGGTGAAGCTGGAGAAATATCAGGGGTTTGCCGCCGACTTAGCCGGGGCCTTTTGCCTCTTCTTATCCTCCATTGCAGGGATTCCAGTCTCCACCACGCACACGAAGACCACCGCCATCATGGGCGTGGGGGCCGCAAAGCGGATCTCCTGTGTGGACTGGGGCGTCGTGAAGGAGATGGTCCTTACCTGGGTCTTAACATTTCCCGGCTGCGGTATCATCGGCTTTTTCATGGCGAAACTGTTTCTCTGGATCTTTTAGGAAAAAGGGAAGATATCGGGAGATAAATAACGATCAAACTATAAACAGCAAATAGAAAAGGAGTCAGAATCATGACAGGAAAACGAGATCATTTATATTTTGAACTGCTTCAGGAAGGCGTCCGGTATGCGGTTGAAGCGGCGGCGCAGCTGCAGAACGATTTGGAGCACTTTGATGCCTCCGTGTTAAATCAGCAGATTGATACCATGCACGAGCTGGAGCACCAGGCCGATTTGACCAAACACCAGGCGATGGAAAAGCTGATCCGGGAATTCATCACTCCCCTGGAGCGCGAAGACATTCTGGGACTCACCAGCGCGATTGACGATGTGACAGACAGCATCGAGGATGTGCTGCTGCGCCTCTACATGTTTAACATTCATGAGTTAAGGCCGGATGCCCTGGAATTTTCCCGTATCGTGGCACAGTGCTGTGCTGCGCTTCAGGATTTGATGGATGAGTTCCCTCATTTCCGGAAATCGAAAACCATAAGGGAAAAGATCATTGAGATCAACCATCTGGAAGAAATCGGAGACCGCCTTTACACGGAAGCCATGCACCGCCTTCACACGGAGCGTCCGGATGCCGTGGAAATCCTGTCCTGGACCACAATCTATGACCGGTTTGAAAAATGCTGCGACATGTGTGAACACGTGGCCGACTCGGTGGAACTGGTAATATTGAAAAACAGCTGATGGTACAGGGCGCCGGAGTATGACTCTTCAGCGTCCCTGTGTCCTTCATGCAAAAATCCGAAAGGGAGCGGTATTTTACATTCCCTTTCCTGCAAAGTAAGCTTCATTAAACAAAACGGCCGGGTGATCCGGCTTTTTCTTTTTGGACTTCTCATGGTACTCCAACGCTTTTTCCCTTTCTCCCAGCCTGTCATAGCAGACGCAGAGCTGAATATCCGGTATGAAATCACTGCAGTCCGGATTCACGAAGGCGCCGCTTTCCTCATTGGTCTTCTGATCCTTCGCCCGCAGATACCAGTAAACGGCCTGTTTCAGATTACCCTTGTCGCTTCCCCCCTGTTCCATAAACCATTTTCCCGCCTCACAGCAGAGTTCCGGGCGGGGCAGGTCGTAACGAAAGCTTCGGAACAATGCCTGAAGGGCTTCCTCCCGTTTTCCCATTCTGGCGTAGCAATGGGAGAGATCCAGACAGGCACTGATATTATTTTCAATCCATCCTCTCCCCTCTTCCAGAAATGTCAGAAACATGGCTGCAGCCGCTTCATAACGCCCATGATAGAACAGCTCCCTGGCGTAGTAAAACTGATGTCTGGGATCCGTGATCCCTCCATGTTCTTTCATGGTCTCATAGATCTTCAAATTGCGGTCGGGATCCGAGGGGTGCAGCTTTCTGTGGCAGACGGCCGCCCTGCCATAAAGGATGGTCCCGGCCGGTGTGATTACCTCGTGTACCGCTCCCTGCCAGAGAAATCCCCTGCTTCGCTTCAGAAGGCGCTCCCGGTAATACGTCATGGTGGGGTTCCCCTTCTGGTCGAAGGCCACCTGATACGGCATCATGACGACATCCGTGCTCCCATCCAGCTCCTCTTTCATCTGCTGAAATTTCTTCCTGTCCTCATCTTCGATCACGTCATCCGCATCCAGCCACATCTGATAATCCATAGTTGCTTTTGAAAAGGAAAAATTGCGCGCTGCCGAGAAATCGTCAATCCACGGAAAGTCGTATACCGCGTTCGTAAACCGGCCCGCAATTTCCTTTGTCCTGTCCGTGGAACCCGTGTCCACAATGATGATTTCATCCACGATATCTTTCACACTCTCCAGGCACCGCCCCAGAACATCCTCCTCATTCCGTACAATCATACACAGGCTCACCGTCGCCATTTTATCTCATCCTTTCTGATTTTTTGTCCACAAAATACGCGTAGGCTCTTACGGTTATCATATGCAAAACACAGCCGGAGCGAACCTTTCGGTTCATTCCGGCTGTGTTCATACTTCCTTTTGCTATTGATAGATGCTGGCTTTTATTTCCTGAATGATCTTATCGAGGCCAAGCTCATTACAGTCACTGATCAGCCCCAATGTAACAAATTTCTTATAAGCCGCTGTCAGACTGCTCCGCTCACCGGATTCAGTCAAGCCGATCAGCTCCTCGAGAAACGCTAAAATCTCATTGTCCGTATCTTCCTTCTTCGTATAGTTCTCATATAAAACCTGCAGTTCCTGGGTCAACGGCCCGCTTGCCGCGCTTCTGTTGACGGTTTTTACTTTAGCTTGCGTCGTATCCTTAGCGGCGTCTTCCTCTGAGCTTTTTACTGCCTTTTCATTTTCATCAAACAGAATCTCTAAGGCAGTGCCGTTCTCTGTCAAGCTTTTAACTGCCTCGTAAAATTCGGCTATGGAATCTTCATCATGAGCTGAAAAAGAAATTACATCTCCGTCCAGAAGCTTCATATGAACCATTTTCTCTGCGCCGCCGGTCCGATGATACAGCAGCCACACAGCGGCAGATGCAGCCAGGGCGATCAGCATGCACACAACATGCGTACCCGCTAATGCTATAAATAAAAGGATAAGAAACAGTTCCGCCGGAAACGGTTTCACCGTCAGCTCCCCCAGCCATACCTGGGAAATCCCTGATGACCGCACCGTATGATTTTCCCAGCTTATGAGACCATCTTTTATCTGTATGTTAGAAATCTTATACTTAGTTTCCTGGTTTTTTCCTGACATAATGTATCCTTCCAAAAACGAAATCACAATTCTCCTACAACTGTTGCGATTAATGTAGGATTTGCTATTATTGCGCTTCCCCCCATATCAAATTCTTCAATATCCACTAAGACGCTATAGATACAGCATTTCTCTGCCGCTGCATTGTGGTCATACACAGACAGCGTAAAACTATTCGCCTCCGAACATACTTTATCCCGATCGTATAAGATCCCTGCACTGACTGGAACAGTTACCCCCTGACCGCTTTCCTGCCTCAAAATTTGAAATCTCAGCCGCAGTTTTAGTTTCTCAGCAATGATATTACAGGAAAAAGCCAAATGGATCAGTATATTTTTATAACCAGAGGTATCCAAACTAAGAGAAGCCACATGAAATGTGGCTCTCTTATCTGTTCCTTCAGGCAGGACAACTCCCCCAAAATCAGCGTTTTTAATGAACATATTTTCTTTGCGGCATACATCTTCTGAAGAATGTGGGCGCTGTTTCATTTGGGGGAAAGGGTATTGCCCCACATTATATCTTGGCTGATTGAATTTCGGGGGAATGCAGTTACATGTTCCAGAACCTGTTTGACAACCATGTCCAAATAACCTGTAATACATTGCTACTCCTTTAAGCTAATTAGCAACCGGTAGCGTTATCGACAACAATCGCTCCAAGAGTCGCATTGTTAATAGAAGTAACACCAACCGTCGCAACACCTGCAACCGTTGCAACTACACTGTAAGTGCAGCATTCCGTATCGCAGATATCGCAGTCACACACGAAAAATGAGAATGAATCACTTGCAGTAACCGCAACGAGACGGGAGAACGTCCAGACAGGACCAACCGGAATCGGAACCAGCTGATTTTTACACTGTTTGAAAATCTGGAAATTCAGGGAAAGAACTGCCGCCGTGGTAACAATGTTGCTGGCAAATTCAAATTTAATGCACGGTTTACGGAATCCTTTTGTATCCACAGTTACAGTCGCAACTGTAAAGTTTGTTCCTGCAATCGTTGCCAGAGGAAGAGTCACCGCACCAGGACAGCCACATTTTAATGTTGTTCTGTTCGGAGCGAGAGCTCTGCATCTTTCACATTCACAGTAACATTTGCAGTCGCAATCGCAGGATTCTCTCTGATCACACTCACAGTTATTATAGTTCATATCACTCATAATGGAACCTCCATATTATTTCTTTTATTAATACCCTGATGGTATACTACAGTATATTTAAAAAATGGAAAAAGGTGACATATCGGGATTTGGGCATCTTGCCTGTCCTTTGGCTGGTGGGGACATGGGGCGGCATAGAGGGGGTAGGACCCGGATACAAATTGATTGGGCGACCAGGATATGGGGGAGGAGGGGATTTTTTGGGGGGATTGGTGGCAGTTTTTTTCAGGGGTGAGGCAGATTTGAGGGTGGGGTGGAGACAGTTTTTTGAGAAATTATGACGATTTCCGAAAAGCAAATTAAGGTATGAACTGGAAGGCTAATAAGGGAGAATCAGCAAATGGGGTGAGGCGTGGATCCAGATACGAATGAAAGGTATCGTGAACAACGTTTAAGGTATTCTTAACAGGCGGATTCTTAAGAATCCGCCTGACTTATGTTGTCTGTTTTAATCCAGACCATTTGCTTTTCCTTTGTTTATTGCTGCTTATTAATCTGATTTACGGACCATACAATACCACTGCCGGAACCACCTAAATTCAGCCCGATCGTAAGTCCGTTTGCTACATAGTAAAGTCCGATGATATCACCAGCATTTAGCTGTACCTCGCCAGCCAATGTTACAGTTCCGCTGCCCAATATCGTTCTTAATGACAGTATCAGCGCAATATTAACATTTAAGATTGGAAATAAACCTGTAATTAAACTGGTCACTGTCGGTGAACTTCTCTGTACAACAAATGCAGGGTTAATTCCCGCCCCCAGTGCGATTGTGATTACAGCTGTCGTTGCATAATTAATTGTCGCTTCTATAATATATCTGCCTGTGGCCGGCACAGTATAATTTCCAGTCGCCGGATTAAAATTTCCACTGTTGAAATATGGGGCGGCCACCGACCAGCCAGTTAGCTGACTGCTGGCAGATACACTAGCTGTTGACAGAAATGCTGAAAAACCTTCGCTGGTGGCAGTCGGACCTGTGGCACCTGTTGGGCCGGTAGGGCCTGTGATGCCTTGCGCTCCTGTCGCTCCTGTTGGGCCGGTGGGGCCTGTGATGCCTTGCGCTCCTGTTGGACCGGTGGGGCCTGTGACGCCTTGCGCTCCTGTGGCTCCTGTTGGACCAGCGGGGCCTATGAAGCCTTGCGCTCCCGTCGCTCCTGTTGGGCCAGCGGGGCCTATGACGCCTTGCGCTCCTGTCGGGCCAGCGGGGCCTGTGATGCCTTGCGCGCCCGTCGCTCCTGTTGGGCCAGTAGGACCTATGACACCTTGCGCTCCCGTCGGGCCGGTGGGACCTATGACACCTTGCGCTCCCGTTGCTCCTGTCGGGCCGGTGGAACCTGTGATACCTTGCGCTCCTGCCGGGCCGGTGGGGCCTATGACGCCTTGCGGTCCTGTCGCTCCTGTTGGGCCTATGATTCCTTGTGGTCCTGTTGCTCCTGTCGCTCCCGTTAGGCCTAAATTCCCTTGTGGACCCGTAGCTCCTGTCAATCCTGTTGGTCCAATTACACCTTGTGGACCTGTTGAGCCTGTCGCCCCCTGCGGACCGGTGGCTCCTGTCGCTCCCGTAGGACCAGTCGGACCTGCTGAGCCAGCATTTAATACACTGATACCAGCATTAACCGGAACCACATCTGATAGAGTGACCTCCGTAGCTAATTCATTTCTTAATGAAATACTAAAACCTGCTGTAACTGTCAAAACTGCCGAGCCAAATATCTCTCCATTTTTTATTCCACTGCCAGCGGTATAACTACTGGATGGCGTTTCGTTGGTCACAACCGAAAAACTTGGACCGAATACGCCAAGTGCTGTTTTGACAGTCACAAACCATGATACATAGTATTGCCCCGCATTTATAAACGTTATCATACCATCTGCCGGATTATACGTTACATTGGTATCAGAATTAACCAATATTTCGTTAAACAATACTGCAGCATTTGCAGATACAATAAGGGGCGTCGTATTTTGTAACTGTAATCCTAAACCAGCCATTATAACACCTCTTTTAAAACCTTTTATTCCTAGCCATATTCAAATATGGCTTACACTTTGGCCTCTACTATACGCATACTCGCCTGAACAGTTATATCTGATAACGTCAGTGCCGCACCTGATTGGTTTACCAGCTGCATTGTAAATGGTAATTGACCAGCCGTTACTTGAAGAATCGCATTCCCATAAAATTGTCCCGGTATGGATGGCGGTGCATAACTTTCGCCAATTATAGCGGATGTCGCAGCATTAACTAAGTTCACTACTACAAAGTCAAGATCTCCTGATCCGTCTAAATTCAACCACCAATCAACAAAATATAAACCTTCTGCCGTAATTTCTATAGTCCCAGCTGTATTTGTGATATCCGGAGTTAAATTTGTAAAGACTGTATCAAAAGTAAATACTCCTCCATCCACAACATTGTTTCCCGAACTATTCTTAACTTCAAGCTGAATACCACCAACCACTCCTGATGGGCCTGTTGCTCCCGTCGGGCCGGTCGGGCCTATATCTCCTTGAGGACCTGTTGCTCCTGTTGAACCAGTTGCTCCCGTCGGGCCTATATCTCCTTGTGGTCCTGTTACTCCCGTCGGGCCCGTTACTCCTGTATTTCCCTGTGGACCGGTTGCTCCTGTTGAACCAGTTACTCCCGTTGGGCCTATATCTCCCTGTGGTCCTGTTACTCCCGTCGGGCCCGTTGATCCGGTATTCCCCTGCGGTCCTGTTGCTCCTGTTAAACCAGTTGCCCCCGTCGGGCCTATATCTCCCTGTAGGCCTGTTGCTCCTGTTGAACCAGTTGCTCCCGTCGGGCCTATATCTCCCTGCGGGCCTGTTGCTCCCGTTGAACCAGTATTTCCCTGCGGTCCTGTTGCTCCTGTTAAACCAGTTGCCCCCGTCGGGCCTATATCTCCCTGTAGGCCTGTTGCTCCTGTTGAACCAGTTGCTCCCGTCGGGCCTATATCTCCCTGCGGGCCTGTTGCTCCCGTTGAACCAGTATTTCCCTGCGGTCCTGTTGCTCCTGTTAAACCAGTTGCCCCCGTCGGGCCTATATCTCCCTGTGGGCCTGTTGCTCCTGTCGAACCAGTTGCTCCCGTCGGGCCTATATCTCCCTGCGGTCCTGTTGCTCCCGTTAAACCAGTTGCTCCCGTCGGTCCTATATCTCCCTGCGGTCCTGTTGCTCCTGTCGAACCAGTTACTCCCGTCGGGCCTATATCTCCCTGTGGGCCTGTTGCTCCTGTCACTCCCGTTGAACCGGTATTTCCCTGTGGTCCTGTTGAACCGGTTGCTCCCGTCGGGCCTATATCTCCCTGTGGACCTGTCGCTCCTGTCGAACCCGTTGCTCCTGTATTTCCTTGCGCCCCCGTTGCGCCAGTCACTCCCGTAGCACCAGTCGAGCCAGTCGCTCCGGTTGCACCAGTGGCACCAGTCGCTCCGGTTGCACCGGTCGGGCCAGTTGGCCCCCCCTTACCGATATTGACTACTGCGATTCCAGCCATAATTTCTACGTTATCATTAAGCCGAACACCACCATTCGTCACATTTCGAAGTGTAAAACTAAATCCGGCACTTACATTGAGAAGTGCAAAACCGGATATCTCTCCTGTTTTTATACCGCTTCCAGCCGTATAATACGTAGGCGTGGCTTCATTGGTCACAATAGAAAAGCTTGGCCCTGATGTGCCAAGCCCCGTTTTCGTCACCACAAACCAAGATACATAATATTCGCCTTCCTGCACAAAGGATATTGCTCCATCAGCAGGATTATAAACTACGTTTGGATCATCGTTGACGAGCGTCTCATTGAAAAGAACCGCACCGCCCTCAGCGATATAATCAGCAATAGTATTTTGAAGTTGTAATCCTATATCAGCCATAATATCACCATCCCTAAATTCTATATAAATCGCAATGTTTTATTGCGTAAACTTCTGATTTAATCAATTGCTTTTGTAACTGCCAGCCTGGCAAGTAATTCCTGCAATCACAATATTAGCCTGTACCGAAGCTTCCGTGTACCTCACGGTATCTCCGCTTATATTTACAAGTGAGAGTCTTCCCGGTGTTTTTCCCGTCGTAATAAGAGCTGTTCCTGACAGTTGACAGGTTACCTGTGAAGACGAACTGACTGAGATCATGACACTGTTAACGACCACACAAAAATCAATACTCTGCACAGTTTCTGCCCCATCAATAGCCACCTCCCAGGAAACATAGTAGCTTCCATTGGATGGTAATGTGAACTCTCCCGTCATATCATTATATTGGATTCTTGGATTTGACTGGTTTACCATTTTATCAAACACGACATTGCTGTTGTTCTCTAAAAGCGCTCTTGCCGCCCCGCACAGCTGTACCTGTACACCACTTAAGTTACAGGACCTCTGTTCCGGAGGACAGACGGGACAACAGCGCTTGCAGCAGCATCTGTTACAAGAGGTGTTCTCACAATTCCTCACATCACCGTGTCCGCGGTTATCATTATCATTGTCCCTAAGCATCACGCATGTTCCTTTCCTGATTAAACTGCAAATCAATATGCTGCATGAATGGAGCTGCCAGGTATATTGTGCCATGCAGCCGAAACCGATATTTTAAATTTACTCCATTCCCAGGCGCCAGCTGTTTCGTCCTGTAATCAGACGCACAGATGGATCTAATACACCTAGGCTATTATATGCGGAGGCTTGTATTATGTCACAAAGGCACATTACCACATTGAAGTCATTTGCAATCTGCTGAAAATCTATCTGAATAATTTATTAATCTGCGGCACGTCACTCTAAATATAAAATGAAGTGCCTGAAAAAAAACGCCACCTATACCCTTTTGATTGGATGCTGTCATACTGAAAAATGGAACTGTACAAGCAGCAGAAATGATTTTCAGCATACTCCTGTTTTTCATCAAACCTATACAAAAAACACTGGCAGTTCAACAAAATATGAACTGCCAGTGTTTTCTTCACCCATTAATACAAGGAGACATTTATTCCTTTGCTTCTATTTTTCTTTATGATATAGCTACACCAGCACTTGCATAACCTACAACACTGTTTACAAGATTAAGACCCGTAGCCGTAGTTGAAAATACAAGTAAGAGACGTGTATTCATTGTCACCGGGATTGAAAGCCCTGTCGTCGACCCACTGGAGATATCACCAATGGAAATGAGACCGCTGAGAGCTGGAGCCAACGTAACAACTGCCCCTGCAATCGGTGAGAAAATGTTATTCGGTGTCGTAGATTGATAAAGCTGTGCCCGGATTGTAATTGTCGAACCTACTAAAGACAATGCCACAGTACTGCTGAAAAATGCGGACATAGAAGTGATCACACCATCACGCGGTACTGAAAATGCAAAGTTTGTAAGTGTTCCGGCCGCATTTGTTAAATCGATTGTTGTTCCCAACACACCAACACTTGGCGCGCTGTCTCCAAAACCAATCAATGACGGAATACCAGCTAATCCGCCGAGAATTGTTGTCATTGTAATTGGTAATCCAGACGAATACGGAATAATTGCACTGCTTCCGGCTACACCCGCTGCACCGGTTGCTCCTGTGGCTCCCGTAGCTCCGGTGGCCCCTGTGGCTCCCGTGGCTCCTGTGGCTCCGGCTGCTCCGGCTGCTCCTGTCGCTCCCGTTGCTCCGGTTGCTCCGGCCACTCCGGCTGCTCCTGTGGCTCCTGTGGCTCCTGTGGCTCCGGCCGCTCCAGCTGCTCCTGTTGCTCCTGTTGGACCTGTTGCTCCTGTGGCTCCGGCCGCTCCGGCTACTCCTGTTGCTCCTGTGGCTCCTGTGGCTCCATTGGCTCCTGCAGCTCCGGTGGCTCCTGTTGGAC
>NZ_JBKVCZ010000085.1:0-30490 GCF_046966825.1 Hungatella sp.
ATTTTTAGCGGTTCCGTTCTTTTGGGCCTCCGCCGTTGCCCTGTCGATGGCATCCGTCACCTGGCCCGTGGTAAGTTCCACCCGGCCGTCCTGACCGGGATTTTCCGGGGTAATGATACCGGTGGCAGGGACGTCCGTGTTGGACGGACCGGCGGGCTGTGTCTTTGTTGAAGCGCCGCTGTCGTCATGACTGCCGCTGTCTCCGGAGTGATCTCCGCCATCCGTGCTGCGCGGCTGGATCGTATCCGTCAGCCCGGAAATGATACCGGACTGCACCGAGCTTGTGACCTCCACGGTCAGTTGGCGGCCCACATCACTGCTTTTAAGGGTATAGTGTTCTCCGGTTTCCAGCTCCTTTCCATGATACAGCCAGCGGTATGACAGGCTGCCGGTATTGTTGCTTCCGGTCAGGGAAGCCGTCAATGTTTCTCCTTCTTTTGGTGTGCCCGTAATGGCCAGGACTCCGGTCAGCGGATCGTCGGCCACCGTCAGTGTTCCGTTTTCAAATGCGATGGTATAGTTTCCGCCTGCTTCCGCACCCGATATGCGGATGGGATAAGCACCCGGCGTCCTGTTGTCAGGCGTTTTCAAATAGTCCATCGTGGGAACAACGGTCAGGGTGTCCTGTCCAATCAGGCCGGAAACTGTGTAGTCCCTGTTTTGTTCCGGGTCAGACAGGCTGGGGATTTCCTCCCCGATTTTTATACTGCGGTCCAGCGCTTTCACGGTAATGCCCGCCCTGGTGATCTCAAAATCCACGCTGTCCGCGGCTTCTTTGTAGTTTTCAGTAGCCGCCGCCGTACCGGTTACGGTATAACTGCCCGCGTTGGCGGGAGCCTGTGTGGCCGGTCCATAGATTGTGCCGCCGCGCCCGGAATAGGAATAAGTGACCGCGCCGCCTGTGCTGCTGATAACCGCCGGAGCAGGGGACGCGCCGTATTCCACACTGACGCAGGTGATCTCCAGCGCTCCGTCTGCCTGTGTGATGGTGACATTCAAAGCAGCCGTGGCTTCGTTATAATTATGATCCCCTGCTTTGGTGGCGGTGATGACTGCCGCGCCGCTCTTTTGAATGGTGACCAGACCGCTGACGCTGTCCACACGGATCACATCCGCACCTCCCGTGACGGCATAGGTCACACCGCCCGTGGACTGGCCGCCCGTGGCGCTTACGTTAAAACTGCCGGAACCAAATTGTCTGGAAACGCGGTCGCCGCCCGCAAAGGCAAAGCCTGTCTGGTCCGCCCTGCTGATGCTGTATCCATCCAGCGTTCCTGTGTTCCCGCCCTTATAATTGTCTAAACCGACGGGGACGTATTCCGCAGTCAGGTTATGTGTGCCGGCCGGAACACCGTTCCATGCGGCAGTTGCCGTGAGATTGCCATTTTTGCTGATTACCGCACCGCTTTCGATTACCGTGTTGCCGTTCTTAAATGTGATGTTACCAGCAGGGATGTCGCCGCCGACTGCCCCGGCGACCGTGGCTGTCAGGGTCACATCCTGTCCGGCTGCCGCACCGGATGCGGGAACCGCCGTCAGGGTCAGCGTCAACTCTTTCGGCTTCACCGTGACGGTCATATCATCTTTTGTGACAGAATGATATTTTCCCGCATTGCTTCCGCTGGGTTTGAACGTCATTTCGTAACTGGTTTTTCCGCTGTCGGAAACAGCGGGGACGGTGTTCCCGTTTTTCCATGTGAACGCGCCTTCTAAGGCTTCATCATGCTCACCGGTGGCGCTGCCGCCCGTCAGCACGGCGTCTGCCAGAGGATACCCATACGTCAGGCTGGCGGTTGGCCATACAATTTTGGGGGTTAACATATGGGCTGCTAAAATCCGAATTCTAAAACCCATGCTGTCGTAGCCGGAAGTATTCGTGGCTGTAACCAAAAATGTAAATATGGCCTCCTCTGTAGGTATTCCGCTGATGACTCCGGTATTTTCGTCCAGCACCAGTCCATCTGGCAAGATACCGGCAGTAATGCTCCATTGAATGCCGTCTCCGTCGGCTGTCAATGTTTCAGAATAGCGGTCCCCCACCCTGCCGTATGCAAGGGAAGCTGTTGTGATTGTTGGTTTCGTGTACGGGATTGCGGTAATGATACCCGTCCTGTCAGTTGTTATAGCATTGGCGCCGCCCTTTGTAAGCGTTACCGTAAAGGTAAATTTACCGTCTGTTCCTTTCCTGTTTTCCGCCGTGCCGGCAGTGGCGGCGTTGAAACTGTCAACGGTAATATCAGCTTTCGCCACCGTGATGCCTGTGCTGTTCACGCCAGGCAGCGCGTTAATCCGCCCAACAAGCCCGGCTTTTACGGTTTCTTCCGTGTTGGCCGTGTCCTGTGTCATGGTGTATGTTCCTTCTTCTATCGCCGTTTTCGCCGCTTCCACGGCTTTCTGGTTAGCACTTTTCTCCGTCGTAACCACTAAACTGTCCGATACGGCAGAATCTTCATGATACTCGTCTGCTGCCGGCAGGTATGTCCAGAAGTAGTAGGTTGTGTTGGGGGTCAGGTTGGTGAACTGCATTTCATCCTGGGCTGCGACTCGCCAGTCTCCCGCGCCGGCAGTGGGAGGATTGGTCATTTCCGTATATAAATATTTTTGACCGGGTATCGTTTTCAGGGTAACAGTAGTCTCGGTCACCTCAATCTTTACCGGTGCATCAGGCTTTGCCGGCACAGCCTTGTTGACTGTGAGGGTAAACGGGATGCTGTCTGATGGCAAAAGCTGGTCATTCCCACCAGTATAACGCGCGGTAAGTGTATAACTTCCCGGCGCCCAATCCGGCTGTGTGATGTTAACTTTCAGTTCCGCCTGCTGATTGCGTACTTCCACCTGGCCAATTTCTTTGCCGCCGCAGTAAAATACAACTGTTTTTTTCGGAATTGCATTTCTGGAAAGCATGGTATCCTTCTGCTCATCAATCCGGGCTATGAGGGTGACCGTGTCGCCATAGGCCGCCGGGCTGGGGGAGGCAGACAAAGAAACAGTGGATTTCTTGTTGTTATAGCTGCCCTCGTCGGGCTTGGTTCCCGTACCGTTCAAAGTGCCTGCCTGATTGAAGATGCCGCCGTCCTCAACAACCAGCGTTCCGCCGGAATTCACCGTAATGGTTCCCTTATTGGTCAGTTCCGCGCCACTGCCCACGGTGAGACATGCGCCCGTATCAATGGTCAGGCTTGCGTCCGTATCAATGGTCAAGCTTGCGTCCGTGCCGATGGTAACGGTCACACCGTTCTCAAGGATAAAATCATCAGAAAGCACCACACCTCCCGTCACCTCGCCGGTGCTGCCCTGAATAACAAGACTGTTGTTGACAGAATATGTGCCGCTGTCACTATCATCTGCTCCATGGCCGATATGTTCCGCATCACTGCCACCCACCGCGGTAACAACCGCTTGAGAGATGGTAATCGTACCGCCGCTGCCCTGATAGCCGCCGCCAATCCCCGCGCCATTGTCGCCTCCATTTGCCATAACCGTACCACCGCTGATTTCGATGATTCCACTGCTGCTCTCAACGCCGCCGCCAATTCCCGCGCTACCAATGCCGCCATTTGCCGTAACTGTACCGCCACTGATTGTAATGGTTCCACCGGAGTAGCCAGTTCCAACACTACTAGCGGAACCAATACCCGCGCCACCGCCGCCGCCATCAGCTATCACAGTGCCGCCGATAATATTGATGGTTCCACTGCCACCATTACTGCCTCCAATCCCAGCGCCACCATGGCCGCCTTTAGCCTTGAGCTTTCCGGTGTCATCGCTCGCATCAATTGTCACAGAAGCACTAACTGGCACCCACAGCCCCGCACGGTTATCACCGCTTATCAGTTCGTTTTCACCGGAAAGGGTGATATTCGTATTCGCTTTGCCGGATAACGACATCCCAAATGCGACAGTGCTATTTATACTGCTTGTATTGATGGTTACATTGTCAAGCGTCACATTGGCACTTACGCCTTCCGGTACTTTGATAACGTATTGATTCTCGTTAAGCGTACCGCTCCATGTGCCGGAAATCGTATACGTTCCGTTTTTAGATAATTCAAAGCCTTTGCCGGAAGTATAAGTCACCTCGCCGCCTTCACCGGCAATAATTTTAATCCCATCCTCTTCCGTAATTTTGACTTCTTTTCCCTTGTTATCATAATGCGCGGTATTCCCGTCTTTATCGGTAATACTACAGTTTCTATACTCCGGGTCGGTGACATTCGTGCCGGTATTATTCATTATAAGCGCAGCATTGTCCGTAACTGAAAGGCTGCCGCCGTCCAACGTACCGGCACCGCCATCCCAATCGCCCGCGCCGCATCCAATATCGTAGCCCCCGCCCTTGCCTGTGGCCGTGACGGTCGTATCCGGGCCGGAGATGGCAACTGTACCACCCGCGCCCATACAACCGCCGCCGATGCCCGCACCGAATCCTTCACTTGTTGCCTTGACCGTGCCTCCGCTAATTGTGATGTCTCCTCCGGCGATATTGATACTACCACCACCGATCCCCGCGCCATAGCCTTTGCTTGTAGCAGTAACTATGCCGCCACTAATCCTGATGGTTCCACCATTTCCCGCGAAACCGCCGCCAACGCCTGCCCCTCCATTCTTACTAACAGCGTCGACTGTACCTCCGCTGATTGTAATAGTTCCGCCATCGCCACTGTATCCGCCGCCGATGCCCGCACCCTCCAGCTCACTTGTTGCGTTGACCGTACCGCCGCTGATCGTGATGTCTCCTCCATTTCCTTGCTCGCCGCCGCCAATTCCAGCGTTGAATCCAGCTCCGTTTGCTGTGACCCTTCCGTTAATAATCTTGATGACCCCGCCATCGCCGCCTTTCCGTAATTGATTCAGCGCTGAGCCGCCGCCGATGCCTGCGCCCCTGCCTCCTGTTGCTTCGACCGTACCATTGTTGATTGTGATTGTTCCGCCACTGCCGCCGCTGCTGCCCGCGCCACCCCCGATTCCTGCGCCGGAGCTGCCCTCGGCATGAACTGTGCCGCCGTTGATTGTAATGATTCCGCCGGAGCCGCCATTTCCGCTCCCACTTGCGTAACCGCCGCCAATGCCTGCGCCAATGCCCGTAGCATAGACCGTGCCGCTGTTTATCGTGACCGTTCCGCCACTGCCGCCGTTTTCATTATCTACGCCAACACTGCCTCCAATACCCACGCCGCCATTGACTGTCAGCACGGCACTGTCGTTATCTCCTTCAATCAGTACCTCAGCGTTTTCCGGCACTTCCAGTCCGGCACGGTAATAACCGCTTGCCAGCCTATTGTCTGCACCAGAAAAGATGATATGGGCCTCACCATCCACTGCGAATGCACTGGCGAACCGTTCCCCGCTTACGTCGATTTTTACGCCATCAAATTTTACAGTGGCGTCCACACCAGACGGTACGGTTAAGACGGCTTTTTTGTTTTCGGCGCTCACATCGTTCAGCGTTCCGTTCCATTCACCGGAAATGGTGTAGCTGCCGCTCCCTAAAATAATCTGGCCATCCGCTTCCTGCATAACCCCGCCGCCTTCAATCGTCAAACCGCCGTATTCCGCTTCAAGATCCGCCCCGCCAAGCAGTACCCTGACCGCCGGAAGCGGGTCACAGGCATAGCCCTCCGTCAGCTCCGCCATAAAGGTATAGCTGCCTGCCACCGGCCAGCTGCCGTCCTCATCCTGCCGGAACGCCTTGCACGTCCAGCCTAGCCCTATATCCTCCGGTTGCGCGCCCTCGATCTCTGCGTGGATTGCTGTGGGCAGCATGAGAACGACTGTATCAAAATCCACCGGATTATCCGCGCTGACGCCGGGCAGGACAAGCTCGCCCTCGTTTAAATAACCGTCATCCACGAATGTCCAGCCGGTGATGGTTTTCACCAGCGCATTCGCAGGAGGCAATCCCGGCACACACTCGCCCTCATGCCCGTCGGGAAGCGTACAGCCTTCTGTTTTCGTGCACGGTTTTTCCTCTGCATCAACGGCTCCAACCTTTACGAGAATCTGCGGCAGTTCCACTTCTAAGTCCATCTCATACCCGGACGGTATGACCGGTTCATAGACATAGGTTCCTGGTATCTCGGATTGAAACTCCGCATCGCTGCTCTCTATAAAATTCAGTTCCCATTCAACATCCCGTATTTTTCTCCTGACGGTCTTTTCAACTTTATCGTCAGAATCATGATCTTTCTCCGGTTCTTCCGCCTCGGAACCGGTTGCCACGGGCGCCTTCTGTTCTTCCGAATTTCCGGAGTATTCCGGCAGGTTTCCGGACGGTTTCCCTGCATCATTCTCTTCTTTTGCAGGTTTCTCAGATTCCAACCCGGTATTCGGACTCTTATTCTCTTCTGCGTCTGACTCCGGCTGCTTTATCTCCGGCTCCTCTTCTTTCTCCGTCCCCACTGTTCCGGTGGTATCGGAACCGGTTGTTTCCGGTTCACTAACTGTTCCATCATCGGAGGAGTCATCCGATAAGGCTTTTTCCCCATCTCCCGGTAACGCCTTCTCCTTCTCTGTAGAAACAGACGGGTCTGCATCACCAGCCTGTTGTTCCATAATGCTGTCAGTTCCTGAATCCGCCTTCACTTCAACAGAAGGTTCCGTCTCAGCCTTCCCCTCTTCGGTTTTACCGGCCTCTTTTTCCTCTGTTTCCTCCGTTTTGCTTCCCTCATTCGTCTGCTTCACAATCACCATGTCCGCCCACAGGCTGCCCGGGAAGCGGATGTCCTCCTCTGCTGCCCCCAGTTCCAATTCCTGAACCGCATATTTTTTCGGCAGTTCTTCAAACCGGATGATGGTTCTTTCCTCTTCCACCGCTGCAAATACCGGGGCCGTCTGGATATTGGACAATGCCAGTACAGACGCCATTACAACCGCAAACTTTCTCTTTAACTTACCCCTCATGTTTCCTCCTCTCTTCCCGCCGGTATGCCTGATCCATGGCAGAAATTGTTCTATATGATTGAAATTTCGATTATGAACAGATTCGTTCATAATCCCTAAAACGACGAAATGCGAACACGTTCTTCACGCGTTCGCATTTCTATCTATTCTTATATAACCTTATTATACCAGAATCCTGACGGGGAAACAACAGGAATTCTTTCCTGGTGGAAATTATAGTAGAAATTATCTGCAGTCTCCCATCCGGTCATCGTTCAAGCGGCGGTCATTGCCGCCTGGGTGCGGTCTGCTGAAGCGGATAAAAGCTGAAAAACAGTCTGACATCAGGCCGCCCCTGTACCAGCTCAAGAAATTTATTCCGGATCCGCGAAGTAATCATTTCCATATGGCTGCTTCCGGCCCCCGGCGTCATGACCAGGAACTGGCAGCTGGTGTAATGGGTATAAATATCATTGAAACGAAGGGAAGAGCAAATGCTTTCTCTTAATTGTTGAACCAGAAATTCCCGTTCGCCCAGATTCACAAAGGCCCCTGACGGATCTGTCAGTGAAATAAGGATAAGCTCCACCTGAATACCAGTCCGTTCCAGGCTTCTCTCCAGAAACCGGTAGATAGAAAGAAACGTCTGGTACTCCTGACAGTTGGCTTCCCTTGAAAAATCCGGTTCCTTCAACTCGCGGCAGATATACTTCATATCATGCGGAGCGGCCGGAAGCCCCTCCCCGGTCTGGGACGCTGTTTTATGCAGCGCCATGGAATCCCTGTAATAATTTAAAAAGTTTCTGCCTTCCCTCTTCCCATACCGGAGAGCACAGTCCGCACGGCTGTAAAGAGTCTGGAATGTATCGCCTTCACGGAACTGTTCCACCCCGATTGTCACTTTCAGGCGATTGCCTATCCCCATCTCCCTTCCAACCTGAAGTGCCCTGCTGTACAGGCTTTCTGCCTTGCTTTCCACCATCTCTTTCTTGCATGCATTTTGTATAAATACAGCAAATTCATCACCGCCCATGCGGCCGATCAGATCCTTCTTAAAAAAATGATATCCTATGACTCGGGCCAGCTCCTGCAGTACCTTATCTCCAGTCAGATGGCCGTACACATCATTGATCTGCTTGAAATGGTCGATATCCATAATCAGAAACACACCGGCTTTATCATGTCTGATGACCTCGCTTACCTTTTCCTCCATGGTTCCCCGGTTAAGAAGCCCTGTCAGGGAATCCTGGCTTGCCAGCTTCTTCAGGCGTTCATTTTCCTCCTGTAATTTGTCTAAACCTTTCACTTCTCTTCCCTCCAATCCCATTGTCTGACTGTTATCGTCCACCCTGCTGTCCCGGGACAGCCTGCAACATGAACGGTTTTATTCATAATCCCTAAAACGGCGAAATGCGAATACGTTTCTCACGCATTCGCATTTCATTCTTTTTCCTACTCATTAAACCGGATGGTAAATACAGTACCGTTTCCGGGAGGACTCTCTGCCTCCACCGTGCCTCCCATGGCTTCCACAACCGTTTTGACAATATACAGTCCCAGACCGCTGGAGCCATCCTTTTCCCCGCGTTCCGGCGACACCTTATAGAAGCGTTCGAAGATATGAGGCAGGTGTTCCGGTGCGATCCCCTCCCCGGTATCCGATACCTTCAGTTCAGCCTGACTGCCATTTCTCCGGATCGAAAGCGAGATGCTTCCTCCGGCCGGCGTATGGCGGATTGCATTGTAAACCAGGTTATCCAGCACACTCCAGATCTTATTGCCATCCACCTGCAGTTCCATTCCCTCTTCCGCCTCCGCTGAGAATTGAATCCCGTTATCCCTGACCAGATCCGCGTACCTTTGTTCCGCCTCCTTCATCAGCTTTACTGCCGGTATCCGGTCCTTCCGGTAAACCGCAGTACCGCCCTCCAGCCGGGTCACCTCAAATAAGTTGTGGATCAGCCTCTGGAGGTCCAGGTTCTTATGATAGGCGATCCCCAGATATTCCGCCCGTTCCTGCTCATTGGCCGCTATCGTATCGTCTCCCAGCAGTTCCAGATAATTATTCAGCACGGTCAGAGGCGTTTTGAGATCATGGGATATATTGGCGATCATTTCCCGCAGGGCTGCCTGGGAGGCTGCCAGCTGCCGGTTGGCGCTGTTTAACTGCTCCGTCCTCTGTTCCACCAGCAGCTCCAGGTTTTCGTTGACACGCTCTACCTCATTGTGGGCTTTCGCATAATTCCTCGAAAGCATGGTGCACTGGCAGAGCAGCAAAAACAGGTTCGGTACAATTCCCGGTACAAAAAGTGCTCCTTCAAATACGGTTTTTGATAACGGGCCAAAGAAAATAAAAATGATTAAGCTCAAAAAATAGAGAAACTGGTATGGATCCCGCCCTATTTTGCCGTTCTTCACTACCAATACCACCGAAATCCCATAGGGGAGTAGCACCAGGAACATCCAGTTGACTGCGGCTGCATAGGGAACACTCTGTATACAGATCAGTACCATGGGCAGGATAAAGCTGATTCCATATATGACGCGGAGAATCCGGCCCAGGCGGACGCGGAACATCTGAAGCATAAAGATACAGATACACAGGTTCTGAAGGGTAAATAAAAGCAGGAATACCCGGTTTAACACCGGGCCGATTCCCCCCGGAAGAAAATACTGGAACAGGTTATTGCTCTCCATGGCCAGACGTACCGTTGTTACCAGACAGGTTACACTGTAAATAAGATAAATCTTTTCCCTCCTGCGGAATGCAAACAGGAACAGATGATAGATGCCGATAAACAGGATACCGCCCAGGGCAAACGCGATCAACATCCGCTGCCAGAATATGTGATGGCTCAGCACCGTATCACGGCCGATGAGAAGGGAATAAAAGATACCGCTCCCGTTCATATGGTAATTAGCTGCCTGAATCACCAGTTCTATTCTGCCATCCTTAGGCACCACGGCCAAAAGATCATTTCTCACTCCAGGAACCGTGTGTTCCGCCGAATCGCCCGGATGACCGGCCGTAAAGATTTCGGTTCCATTTACCCAGATGATGGAAGATGACATGATTTCCGGCACATAAAGAAGCAGGGACTGGTCTGTAGCAGTTTGTATGTGCAGGCGGTACGTTGCATATCCCAGCCCCGGATACCCCTTCTTAATCCATGGCCCGGGCAGGTCGATATACTCCCTTCCCTCCGCCAGTCCCATCTGAAAGTCCTGCGGGGTATAGAGTTTTCCATAATAAAGCTCCCATTCCCCATCCAGTGCATAGACGTCTGAGTGAAAATTCGTCTCCCGATAGTCCATTACGCCATTTGCCGCCTTAGGTCCTTTTGAAACAAACGGCTGGCAGGCAGCAAAAAGCAGAGTGATGCAGACGGTCAGTATTAAAGCAAACATACACAGGAATCGTTTCATAGCCTTGTCCTCGCTTCCGACCTGGGCTGGAACTCATAGCCCTCTCCCCGTACCGTCTCTATGCTGCCGACCAGATGGCCCACCTCATCCAGCTTGCGCCGCAGCCTCGCGATATGTACCGCAACCGAATTGGTAGTATCCGGCTTCCCCGTTCTCCATACCTCTCTGTACAATTCGTCCGGCGTTAAAATCCGGCCGGGATTCCCTAAAAGATACAGGAATAAGTCAAACTCCTTTTGGGACAGCGGAATTACATGGTTTCCTGCGGTCAGACTTTGCTGATGATGGTCTATAATGAATCCCTGCATCACACTGCGCCGCACCTGTGCGTAAACCCGGGCAGCCAGTTCCTTTAAGCTGTAAGGCTTGGTAATATAATCATCCCCGCCGGCCATTAATCCCCGGATCTTATCCTCCTCATCGTCCATGCAGCTTAAAAACAGGATCGGCGCTGATGTAATATCCCGTACCGCCTGGCAGAGCGCAAACCCGTTTAAACTGGCAGAAGTACATCCAGCGATAGTCACAGCTGCCGCCGCAGCAGTTCCAGGCCGTCCATGGCACAGATAGCTGTATCAACCTTGTACCCTGGACTCCAAATATTTTCGGTTGGTTCTTAAAATGTCCGGCTCATCGTCAACGGCCAGCAGCCAATACGTTTGTTCCAATCAGCTTCCCTCCTCTCTTGCGTTAGATGAACGAAAGTGTTCATCTTCCCTGAAACAACAATATGCGAACGGCAGAAGCCATTCGCATATATCACTGATTTCATTATATGGTTGATTTGAATTTATGTCAAGCAAACCTTTAAATCCAGTTTCGTAAACCGGTGCAGGTGCACATAGACGCGCCAAGATATTTAGACCTATGTCATTACTTTGGACAAAAAAGTTAAAAAGTTATGCCGTTTTTCCTAATTCCATGTCCTCCTTTTGCTTTCGCTCTCGTTCTTTAGGCGCTGCATATCTTTTCGCAAAGCATAATCCCTAATTCTGTACTTGGCTTCTCTATACCTCCAATGACCACTCATTTTAAATGAATGTGATATTCGAAACTGTATTATGCTCAATGAAGCAGTACGGCTTTGACCCATTTTTCCCGTATACATTCCGAAACGTAATTTTGTCACAGGCTTTTAAATGAATCTCACCAGACTCATCATCTATTACAACATTTTCCATAAGAACGTTCTTAACATAATTTTGTCTGTCTTCAAAACTCTGTTTTAGAAAACCTTCTAATTCTACAACCTTTTCACTTCCTGTAATCGTGCAGTTTCTTATCTCGATGTCTTCAAATACTGGCAAATCGGGAGCTGCATCTCCATCCGCGTTATATGGAACACTATGAGCCAGAAACTTGTCAATTCTGCAGTCCTGCATCTTTATATTTCTGATATAACCGCCTCTTGCCCTCTGAGCCTTAAGTTCCAGACCATATCTCGTATTTTGAATGACACAATCTCTTAAATAAACGCCATCTACACCACCCGATTCTTCACTGCCGATCGCCATACCATTCCCTCCCAGCATCTTTAAATCGAAGATGCGAATATTCTCCGTCGGAATATTCACTCTGTTGCCATCCGGGTTTTTTCCAGATTTTATGGCGATACAATCATCCCCTGTGTCGAATTTCGTATCAAAAATCATCATATTCTTAGATGAATCAGGGTCCCAGCCATCGCCATTATCAATCCCTCTTGATTGAATCGTAATCCCGTTCGTTGTAACGGTATCGCAGTAGATCATATGGATTGTCCAACACGGTGGATTCTCTACATTGATACCTGTAATATGGACATTTCTACACTGTATAAAACTGAGTAATCTTCCTCTGACCCGTCTTCCTCCAATTCCATCGGAAACGTATTCCGGGTATTTTCCCTTATCTGCATAGATACTTTTCATGGCAGTTCCCAGCTTCATTCCACCGCCAATGATGCGTCCCGTACCACAGATTCTTATATTTTCACATGTCATCCTTTTTCGGTTATCCGGGTCTAAATATCCAGCATTAATCAGGCTCCGATAACAGTACAATTCCCAACCCTCGTATCGGCTCAAAATCAGCCCGTCTTTATTTATCTTCCCGGAATAGCTGCTTTTTTGCTCTTTAAGAAAAATGTAATCGGTCGGGTCCTGGCTCCCCTTTAGTGTTCCATCAATCTGAAGCGTCATATCACTTTTCAATTCCAATGCACCTGACAGAACTACCGCACCTTTAGGAATCAGAACAATATCTCCTGAACAGCATTGATAAATGGCTGCCTGCAATTTTGCCGTACTATTTACGGTTCCGGTTCCGTCAACGCAATATGGTTCTTTCGTCACATCAATGACAGACCCAATTTGTTTCGTTTTCACCTGCAGGGAATTGGACTTTTCCGATCTGTTCTCTCCCTCCATTACCGCCTCTACCTCGAATCTATAAGGCGTACATGCGCTAAGTCCTCTTACTGTATAATGTGTTTTATCGGGTCTTGTACGGGCGATCAGCCTATCATTCTGATACACATCATATCCCTGTACGCGTTCGTACACCTCCGGTTTCTCCCAAACCAGAGTCACACTGTCAGCAGAAACGGTCGCAGGTGCTGCCATCAACTCTCTTGGTGCAGTTTTCGTATTAAACATTTATGATCTCCTTATTTCTTCCACTGTTATCAACACTTTGTCCATCATAGACTAACTCCGTTCCTATATACTCATTCTTGCTTCAGCTCTGTTTCCTGTATTCAGCCGGACTCATTCCCATCATTTTTTTAAACACCTTGCTGAAGTACTTTTCATCCTCATATCCCACCATATCCGATATCTCACCGATGGTTTTAGCCGTTTTCACCAAATACTCCCTGGCCCTGTCGATTCTCACACCGCGCAGATACTCGTTGAACGGCACTCCCACAATTTTTCCGAAGCATATGCTGAAATAGCTTCTGCTCAAATGAAAATGTCTGGCTAGATCACTGCTGACAAGGTGCTGGTCAAAATGTTCGTCTACATACCGCTTTGCTTCCATAATAGACTGAACCACTTCATTGGAATACTGGTTATTGGAAAATATCCCTGATGTGCGCAGGTACATCCCCTCCAGCCAGTGTTCAATCTCCTGCCACGCATGAAATTCCGACGGCAGCTCATACCGTTCCTCCGTCACGATTCCATAATTCTGGTTCCACGCGTTCTCCATAGCCAGCATGATATGGTACAGCTTCGCCACCGTTATATTGCTCTTCTTTAAGTCGAAACAGATCTTTTCAAATAAACTTTCCTCCGTAATCCATTGAAAAGAGAGCCAGCGTTGTTTCAGTTCCCGGAAGGTCTCCTCATCAATCGGTTCTTCCTTTCGCTGCATCTCCTGGTAATCCTTCTCCTGCACCTCTTTGATTCCGGTATATTCCCAGAAGAACTTTTCCCTCTTATACCGCAGTAGAACTGCATCCATCTTATCCCATGGAATTCCCTTCACACCGCTTACAGTCATGAAAATACAGCCGTTATAGTTCACCGGAAACCGGTATTCCTCCGGGCAGTCTTCCTCACAATTCCAGATCCAAATACCGGATATAACCTCACGAAATCCTGCTTTCATGCGTATATCATTCTGACTTAAGAAGATCTCCGCACTATCCTCCCCTTCCGAAAATTCCTCGACCAGCGCATAAATCCTGTCGCTGTCCATACTGCCCTTCCCTGCCGGCAGGCTTCCGTCCTTCTCCATCTCCTTTCTGACACGCTGAGAAAGGCGGCTTAGGATAGAGTCGAAATTTTCCTGGTCAAACTGCACCTTTGCAATATAGTCTATGGCGCCAAGCCGCAGCGCCTGCTGAATATAGTCAAAGTCACTGTGAACCGTCAGAACCGCAAATTTCAGCCTGGAATAGCGCGCCTGGGCCTTTTGGATAAATTCCAATCCTGACATAAGCGGCATTTCCAGATCGCTGAGCACCAGGTCCACTTGTGTTTTTTCCAGGAATTCCAATGCCGCGATGCCGTTTCCTGCTTCGCCGACAATCTTCATCTCATACTTATCCCAGGGCATGGAAGCAATCAGCCCTTTTCTCGTCAATTTATCATCGTCAACAATCAACACATTCAGCATCTTTCTTCTCCTCATGCATCTTTGGAACCAGGATGCGCACTACCGTTCCTCCCGATTCCCGGTTCCCGATTGAGAACCTCCCCTTCTTACCAACATTTAAGTAAAACTGTTCCAGAGACTGGATTACATACTCCAGGCCGATGCCGATCGCATGGGCCGGCTGCCTTCTCATTTCTCTATTTTTATTCTCCGCATACTCATGAATCCGGACAAGCTGTTCCTTTGAAATTCCCAGACCATCGTCGGAAATCTCAATCTCCACCCAATCATTTCGATCCCTGACCACTACCTCGATATGCATGTCGTCACGGTAACCATGGACAATGGAATTTTCAATCACAGGCTGCAGAATAAACTTCGGGATCGGATAGCAAAATTCGGCTGTCTCCGGCTCCCTCCGTATAGTATAAGTAAAGTCATATAAGCGCACCTTCTGAAGCAGCATATATTCGCCCATGGCTGAAAGTTCCCTCTCAATATCGGTATGGTAACCGTCTTTATCCAGATTATAAAATAAGAGACGGTTCAGCGCTTGGACTGCCTTATCAATATCCTGCTGACCGTTCATGACGGCCATCCAGTGAATGGTATTCAGCGTATTCATCAAAAAGTGAGGATTAATCTGATACCGAAGCTTTTCAATCTCCAGCCTCCCCTTCTCCTCTTCTCTGGACACCATATCCTTCAGCATCTCCTGAATCTGGCGCCGCATCTCTTCAATCCTGCGCAGCAGATGGTCATATTCCTGCATTCCGGTTAAAATGACGCAGCCCTCATCCGGATTCTCCTGTTCTAAAAGCCGGTCCAGTTCCCGGTCAAAAAGCCGGAGCGGAGAATAGATGTTTTTCCAGACAACTACGAATAAAAAGGCCACAATCCCCACAAAGGCAATAATAGCTCCGAACACAGAGTAGTATTCTTTTAAGTAAGCTCCCTTCTCCAGCTTCATATCCACAAGCTCCACAACGGAGAAACCCATTTCCGAATCCTTCTTAAAATAGCGGTAACCGCCAAGCATTCCATCCGCTCTGGCGATGTCCTGAAATAACGCTCCCTCCGGGCAGAGCTCCGGCACGCTGCTGTAGCAGATCTCTCCCCTGTCGTTGATAAAGACCAGCCCTTTGGTGCCTTCCCCTTTTGTCCGGAAGAGTTTATCCAGCGTATCATAGTTTGTCTCTATTCCCATGTAGATATCCCGGGCTTCCGGCGTCAGCTGTTTGATCTTCCGCATCAGACAGAGTACCATTCCGCTGTTATAACTGGCCAGACTCCTTTTCGGTCCATAAAACCAAAGTTCATTGGCCCTGCAAAGATAGGACCGATCATCCAGCTCCAGGCTGCGGGTGATATTGAAATTACTGATCGCCACTTCGTCTCCGTACTCGAAAAACACCAGGCCAATATTGATATTGGCGAAGGTCAGCTGCCTTAACCGGTCCATAATCTGCTGGTTCAGTTCAATTTTGTGGTAGGAATCCACCTCAGAGGAGTACAATTCTGTAATATCCTCCGCAATGTTGATGCCAAAACCGATCTGCTGAGACAGAAGCTCCATGCTGTCAATGATGTTCTCAATCGTGCCTAAGAGCACGGACAGACTGTTGTCGTACGCGTTCTCGATCCTTGTTTTGGTGACGCGATTGATAATCTGTCCCGAAATCACCGATATACTGATAAAAGAGGTGAGCATCGTGACGATAAATAAAAGAAGAACCCTTGTCCTGAGTGAGACTTTCTGGATTTTTCCCGCCTTTTTCGTCGTTTTCATAAACTCACCTCCTGATCGTAACTGCTGTCTACCATCTATTAAAGCATATTAATTTTGAATAATCAATACCCGCAAACCACCGCCATCTACACCCGGTTCCAGACGATAAGCCCGGCCTTTTCCTCCTTATGGTGCAATTTCTTCAAACGCAGGAAAAATTCTGCCTCGGTCATGTGATTATCCAGATTCGTTATGATTTCCCCTTTTCCAGTCTCCTGATTATAGAGCCACATCTGCCACCGGTAATAGTCCGGCCCCTCTCCCTCATCGCGAATACGCCCCATTAACCGTTTCAATATATGAGCCGTAAATTTATAATCAGCAAAGCATTCATACTGATAAAAATTCTTCCAGATTCCCCTCTCAGCCTCCCGCAGCTTCTGATCCGCCTCCGCGAATGCCTCAGCCGCCAGGCCGCACTCATAAAATGCCTCCAGACCATGATTCTCCTCCCGCAGTCTCCAGGCTCTGCAGAAATGTGTGACGCCGAGGCAGCCCAGATAATGCAGCCACACCTGCAGCGTCAGGGTATCAGACAGTTCCGGCGCTTCCCTTTCGCAATCCTCCAGATACTTCTCATACCCGTAAGCCTTTCCCGCAAGTCTTTCATCCAGCCAGCAAATCTGTTCATGGAGAGTCTTTGCCGGAATTACCCACTGAAAATGCTCTGCGGCCTTCTCTGCGTCGGCCATCCACTGACGTGCCAGAATCTTTACACTGTGGGTATAGAACTGTTCTCCTGCGGTCTCATCCTCCTGGTCTCCAAAACGGATCGCAGCAGCCGCATAACGTCGGTACAGCCCGGCAGCCGCAGCAGCGTTTTCCCCATAATACTGCCCGGCAAACTCCTCGTAAAAATCCTCTGTTCTGCAGGCCGGATCCTGCCACAGCTTCGCCAGTAAGGTCAGTAATGGAGCGTGGGGACGGATATTGGAGCAGTTAATAATCCAGTAGTCCGACAGTCCCCGCTTATACGATTTTAGAAGTTCATCCCGGTAGTATTCCGGTTCAAAGGGCGGCATCGTAGTATGACTGGCAGCCTGAAGATCATAAAAGGAGATATGGTAATACAGGCCGTGTCTTCCCTCTGCCTCCCTCTCGTTCACAGGAAGCGCTTCTGTCCTGGGGTTATGGTTTCCCCTCCTCCTTGTCACCATTTTCCCGTATCCATTGTCTCCCCATACCCTTATGACATCATCCGGCAGGCTTAGAACACCTTCCCGGTACAGCTCCATCATCTCTCCATACAGGTTCGTGCAGATCACGGCCTCCGGAATCTCCTTCCGGATCATGTCATACTGCTTCTTTATAACGCCGCTTAGGAAACGGCCTTTCTCTTCCTCGCTCTTTTCGGCGCTCTCTCCATCGCTCTCCCAATACGGACAGTCCCCCTGCCCCCGGAAACCGACGGCCCAGACCGCCTGCTGGCCTTTTCTTTTCTCAATGGCCCTCTGCCATAATGCTTCATACAGTTCCGGATACATACGGTACGACGGCTGCAGATCGGGATATGCTGATGAGAACATCTCTGCCCCCAACGGTTCCACATGGTGGTGTGTCAGCTTCAGTCCCATATCCGAAGCCAGGGTACAATACTTATCGAAGTTTTCCAGACCTCCCGGAATCACCATATTTCCGCCGCAGCGCAGCAGCGCCTCGAAAGCCATTTCCCAGGCATACGCTTCGTCATCACCCGGATTCCACCGTCCCAGAAAGGTTTCATCGTTAATAAACCAGCCGCGATATGACACGGCTGCCCGCTTCGAACGATACGTTCCCGCAGGAATGGAAACCGTTTTTCTCATCCCGATCTTCTGATCCAGCCAGAACCAGAATGGCCGGATTCCCAAATATTTCTCACTCAGATAGTGGAACGCGTAGACCAGGCCTAAGTCTGAGGAAGTATGGATCTGGATATCGGACTCACTCACCCGAATTTCCCAGGCTTCCTCCTCCATACAGTGGCTGCAGTCAATGTAAATCCTGCTCACCCCGGCGGTTCCCGCCTCAAGCGTCTTTTTGACATCCCGATAAAACCGTTCGGCAGCCCGATAGACCGGGCGGCTTTCCATCTCGCCAAAAATCCGCACATTTCCAGTTAATAAAAAGTCCTTCATTTTTCTCCTCCTATTCCTTCACACCCCCCAGCATGATGCCGGACACAAAGTATTTCTGCAGAAATGGATAGATGGCCAGAATGGGCAGCATGGAAACAAATATCTTGGCCGAGTTCAACGCCGTGTTGGAAAGGTTCGCCAGATTTGCCAGCTGATCCTCTGTAATAGAGCTATAGTCGATCTGTACCACCATCTGCTTGATATACGACTGCAGCGGATAATAATCAATCTTCGTGGAGAGCACATAGCCCTGGAAAAATTCATTCCAGTGACTGACGATGGTAAACAATGCAATTGTGGCCAGAATGGGCTTGGAAATCGGCAGCACGATAGAAAACAGAATACGCCACGGGCCGGCTCCATCTACAATGGCCGCTTCCTCAAGTTCCTTTGATATGGACTCAAAAAAATTAATCATGAGGATCATGTTGTAAATCGGAAGGCCGCCGCAGACCGCCAGACCGAACACACTGTTGATCAGGCCGTAATTTTTCATGGTCATATACCACGGAATCAGGCCGCCGGAAAACATCATGCAGAAAATACAGATCCACATGATGATATTGCGCGGTGCAAACTCTTTCTTCGGTTTTGCCAGCGCATAGGATGCCGGAATCATAACTCCCAATGAAATCGCCGTAGCCAGTACCACACGGGTGACCGCCGTGATAAATGAGCGGAAAAACTGAACGTCTTTCATAATCTCCTTATAGTTGACCGTCGTAAAGCCCACCGGCCAAAATCCCACCAGTCCGGCGGCCACCGCCTCCTTGCTGCTGAAGGACAGCGACAAGGTATAGATAAGCGGCAGCAGACAGGAGAGGGAAAACAGAACTACGATGCAGATAATCAATAGGTAAAACACTTTCGATGCTGCTGTTTTTCTTTCAATCATGGTAATCTCCTTTAGAAAATCTTGTAATCGGCTACTTTGTTTGCAATCAGGTACGATACGGAAATTGCAGTAAAGCCCACCACCGATTTTAGGAGGCCCACCGCAGAGGCCAGTGAAAACTGCATGTCCACAAGGCCGGCCCGGTATACCCACGTATCGATGATATCCGCCGCAGAGTAGACAGCCGGATTATAAAGATTATAGATCTGGTCAAAACCTGCATTTAAGATGTTGCCCAGGGAAAGCACCATCATCAGGATGATTGTACCCTTAATACTCGGAAGCGTAATGTGACGCATTCTGTCCCACCGGTTTGCCCCATCAATAGCTGCCGCCTCGTAAAGGCTGGGGCTCACGCCGGTCAAGGCCGCTAAGTAGACCACCGTTTTGAAGCCAAATTCCTTCCAGATATCGCTTCCGATAATCAGTCCTCGGAACAGGCCGCCGTTCTGGAAGAAAGAGAGGCGGTCAAATCCCAGCCCCATCAGAATCGAATTGATGGGACCGCTGTGGCCAAATATCTCCAGGAGCATCCCGCTTAAGGCTACCCAGGATAAGAAATGCGGGATATATACCAGCGTCTGAGCCGTCCTTTTAAACAGCGCATGGTTAATTTCATTGAGCAGAAGTGCAAATGCCACCGGAACCACCAGATTGCCAATAATTTTAAATACAGCAATGATAAATGTATTACCCAGAATTGTTTTTACATCCTTTAACTGCATCATATACTGAAAATTCTCAAGTCCTACCCAGGGAGAATGGAAAATGCCCTTTCCCGGATTAAAATCCTGGAATGCCATAACAATGCCTCCCATAGGGACAATATTAATCAGTACCAGCCACAGTAACGCCGGTATGACCATAATCCAGTAATGGATCTGTTTCTGTTTTCTTTTCATTCGATACTCCTTCCATTTCGACAGTCTCAGCCTGTTACGGGAAAAGGGAAGATACATTCTCCCCTTTTCCTGTCTGTCACCCTATGTTCTATTTGTTCACAGCCTCAGCAACTTCCCCGGTAATCTCCGTGCCTCCCTGGGCATGCCATTCTTCTGCAAATGTATCGAATTCATCCACCGGGATGGTCCCCAGGATGATTTTCAGGAACGTTTCATCCTCGATTTTCTTTAAATTCGACCATTTTTTCTGCATACTCTCCGTCTGGCCATAGAGCAGGCTATAGCCTTCATCACACCCGATTTCGTATCCCTTGTCAATGGCTCCGACCCCCACTAGCGTGGAGTAAATCCGGCCAAAATTGCCATCTTTGCTCACATTCCATGTCTCAATACCCAAATCGTCATACGGCTCCAGCTTAAAATCTTTTACAGTGTTGATATCAATCTCCATTTTCGTATGTTCTGACACATCGTATTCCGGAACGGTGCCTGTCTCTAAATATTTGAAGAGAATCTGAGCATCACTTTCCGCAGGCTTCGCCGTATTGATCACGAGACGGCCCGGAATATAACCGCTTAAGATTCCCATTCCGTCTAATTTATTGCCCACTTCAGGAACCAGAAGCTGATTGTTGATCATAAAAATAATTTCCGGATGCTCATAACCTTTGCGCACCACATAAAAGCTATCGGAAGGATTGGGCATGTGAGGCGCCCATCTCCCCTCATCTGTCAGCGGATATGGGTATGCCAGCCACTCTGCCCCCGGATCAACGGCCAGCGCATCTGCCAGGTTATAGCCTACCCACCACGGACCGAAGAACATTCCCGCCTGGCCTGATTTCCAGGCTTCATCCGCATCCTTTCTCATACCGAGTTCCTGATCCAAAGTTCCCTCCCGGTACATTTCGGCCAGAACAGACAATGCCTCTTTCGTCTCTGGTGTCAGGGAGCCGTAAACCACCTCTCCCTCATTGTCCTTCACCCAATATCCCGGAAGCGCGCCGCACCCCTGGAAAATACCGTCGAGACCGCACATGGTTCCGCTGGACTGCTGAAAATTTGCGTACAACAGATTGCTGGAGGACGGCCCTAAAAGGCCTACGGTATTGGCGCCGCCCATGTTATTTTCGATAAACGCCTTCGCCACACTGCGCAGCTCTTCTATATTCTTCGGTGCCTCAAGATTTAGCTTGTCCAGCCAATCCTGGCGAATCCAGAGAAGATCATACCCATCCTTAAACGACTTTACATTAGGAAGCGCCATGATTTTATCGTCATATGTAACCGCCTCAAGCGACTTTCCCCCCGTGGAATTAATGGCATTTTTCATGGTCTCGCCTGCATATTTCTCATAATACGGAGTCAGATCCTCGATCATTTCGGCCTTGATCAGCATTTCCAGCTGTGCCGCGTTTACCGAGATGATATCCGGCAGCTCACCGCTGGAGATCGCCAGATTCAGTTTTTCGTTATAATCCTCTCCGCTCCCCGACTGCCACAGCACCTCAACATCAATATTCAGGTTTTCTTTGAAGTAGTCAAAAAATGCGTTTTTAGTAGCCGACTGTCCCTCCGGAAATGTATCCGATGGATTTACCACCTGGGCGATCTTCAGCTTAACCGGTTCCTGATAGATTCCAAGTGGATCTGGCTCCCCATTCTCATTTACCGGCAAATTGTCTGACTGAACCGTACCGGATGGCGCAGTATTTTCTGTCTTCTCCCCCTGTTTTCCGCAGCCTGCCAAAATAGCTGCGGAAAGCGCCGCCGTTGTCAATGCCATACAAATTAATTTTTTTCTCACTTTTTTCCCTCCTGGTTTGTTTTTCTTTACTCTGATTATAATGGTTTTATGATAAAACAGGAACCGCGTAATGTTTTAGAAAGGTAGTCTTTTGTTTTTCCCTCTGCACGCGCATCCAACAATTTTCCACCTCTGTATAACAAATTTTCTCTAAGCATAGAGTAGTTTCACCTCATACACTGGTCTTACGGCTGCACTGATCAGGCTTGCTACCGTTTCATCCACTTCCTCTGTCCGGGCTGCCATTGCAGATTGTGCATTAACTCTCGCGCCCTTTTTAAGAGGTGTAATGTAGATGGTAAGCGGCTGTTTTTCCAAACGGTCCACAAAATTTTTCAGCCCCAGTTCCCATATGGCTCCATTATTAAAATTGTCATGAATCATCTCACCATCGATAAACGCCTGACCGATGTCTCCTTCGTACTGAATCTGTAAAAGTCCTTCTTTTAACCCTTTCATGTTATCAGTTGGAATGTTGATCACATATCTTGATGGGCCGGTCTGCTTTACCGATACGTCAATTTCCTTCTTCTCTACCGAAATCTGATAAATTCCCCACATACCCTTATCCGTTTTCCTGCGTATCACCTGGCTGCTCTCCTTAAACGCATCGCAGGGATACACAGAAACCAGAGTCTCCTCTTCCATCGTTTCCAGCCGTATTTCGTCCTTGTCACCTAGTACAGCCGCGTCCGTCATGACAAATATTCTTCTGCCGCCTCTCTCCAACTGGTATAAGTCCCCCATTTTATTCCGTGGAATGGTATAAATGCTGCAGCATTTGTCCTCCCTGGCAACGGAATACACTCTGCCGTATCCATGATTGCTTTCCGTCACCACCGTCCCCTCCTCAAAGACAAACCCCTCTTCCATTCCATCCGGTACCATAAACAGATAGCAAACTGTTCCACCTTCAGTCCATCTGGTCACCGGCTGGGCCAGCGCATATTTCAGCAGAATTCCATTTAAGTCCATATTGAATGGAAGAATGCAGTTTTCATCGGGAGCCAGTGATACGGGTCCCACCTCAATTGTCTCGCCGGACAACTCAAGGACAATTGTCTCATCCTTTTTGAGCCGGGTCTGCGCATGGTCCTGAAAATTATTGATAAACAAAAAGCCCCTGTCGTCCTTCATCCTGACCGCATAGCGAAGTGTTTTCTGATCCAATGGGCTTATCTTCCTTGCCCCTTCCGGAAGATACGTAGACGTCGCACACAGCTCCTTTGAGAATTCGTTTGCAAAGCTGTGCAGAGGCTTCAGCCTCTTATAGGACTCCCTCAACTGTCCAAACTCTCCGACCGCTGCCTGATAGTCGTAAGAAAGCTTTGGCGCCTGTCCCTCATTTAAAAATTCAGGACCATTTCCTTTCGGATTTGTACCGCCCCTGAACACATAATAGCCCAGAAAATTACACCCCGATGCCATCTTGATATTCGCCATGGCATCAACGCTCTTATATGCAAACTGAAAACGGCAGTAGTAGGTACTGAGCATCCCGCCTCCCATTTCACAGCAGGCATACGGTCTGTTTTCCGGAGAATAATGGGGTTTAAACTCTCCGCATTCTCTTAAATCGTTATTATGGTAATCCGCATAAATATATTCATCTGTCGCCGGATGTTCGCCTTGATATACAGGATATATCCACGGACGGTAGGAGTATCCTCCCCACAGCGGCATCATCTCCTCTGGTGTCACCGCCCCGCCCCAGGCGGTACACGTGTAAAACGGAGCCACGATCCCCTCTTCTCTGGCTATATCGCGGAGCCGGTACATATAATCCTCTCCGCTGTGTCCGGGTGAAATCCATTCATTGGTCACGCCTGCGGTCATCTCCCAGGGAGCCGCCGAATGCTGGTATTCGTTATCAATCTGGACGCCTATGACGGGGCCGCCCTCCTGATAGAAAAGCCCGGACAACTGCTCCGCCAGCTTCCGGTACAGACGCCTTGTGCAGCTTAAAAATCCCTCATTATTCTCACGGACTTCAAAAGGTTTTCCATAGAGCCAGTCCGGCAGACCGCCATTTCGCACCTCTCCGTGCACAAAGGGACCGATTCGGACTATAACATAAAATCCCTTTTCCTGGCAGAGCGTTACAAATCTTCTCAAATTCCTTCTGCCCTCAAAACAGAACTCGCCTTCCTTTTCTTCGTGATGGTTCCAGAACGTGTACGTAGCTATGATATTAATTCCGCATAGCCTCATCTTCTCCAGCTCATCCTCCCAGCACTCTTCCCTGCATCTGGAAAAATGGAATTCACCGCTAATCCCAAACATCGGTCTCCCGTTTTTGCGCAGGTAATAATTAGTAAAATCGACAGATTCCCCAGCTGGAGACTTCCCTGAAAAATTCTCACCCAGTGGATAAATGTCTTTCTTTTTACTTTCGCTTAAATTCAGATAATACATAATTTCTCCTTTTCCGATTATTTTAGTAAATCTCTAATTATTAAGTATAGAATTGTTTCGGATGAATTAACACAGACATCAGCTTTTAAAACGGGTGATTTTGTCTGCATTTTTTTAATCCGTTAAACAAAATTACTCTTTTTAAAAACATTCATCCCATTCTGTATCTGTCTGTTTTATCTTTTTCTTCTGTATACACCTCAAAAGAAAGGCCCTAAGAGCAAAATTTCCTTTCTCTTGATCCTTTGATGCACCCTTTCTATCACACCTGGCTGATCTTACGGTGCTGGGAATACGATTTTCTACTAAACATAACGGCGACTTTTCGCACGGTGCGCTCTTTGATGTTTTCAACAAATTACAGGAACATATTTTTATTGGCGATACCATCACCTCTGACCAGTATGACGATATTACCGAAAAAAACATTTATCATTATGTTTGGAGAGATCGGGATAAACGAGAATTTATACCTTTCTTCTAGCAATATTTAATTGGTTGGTTATCGGGGTGATAACCTACTAATTACCTTTCTTTATCCATTTCCTATGCTTGATATTGATGATTACACTCCAGTATCGACATATGCTTTAACAATCTACACAAAAAAGGGCCAAGCAAAATATCTGCACCTGTTCTTTTTCTAAACTTTCACATTTTTTAGTTATCACTCCAATAATCAATAAATCACCTATCACCAACCCCTATCATATCATCACCTTTATAATCACTCTCCTTCAATCAACATATATTAATGTTTTTACATAATCACCAACAAAAAAAGACCAAGCGAAATATTTCCACCTGATCTTCTTCAAAAATTTTATTTTTATGGTTATCACCCCAGTACCCAGCCAGTTAAAATCTGTCCTGTTTCCATAAATTACCTTCTATTTTCTCCGTTCCCCAACCATACTCAGTTAAAAATCCCTTCCCAACACCCCAAAACCAGCCCCTCTTCCGCCTGATATCTATTAAAAGCCATTTTCCTGTCCTAAAAACACACCTCATTTTCGCCCGAATTTCGGCCGTTTTTCCCTCCGAAACCACTATATCTTGTGGTTTTTCTCTATTTCCCCTCTTCATCCACAAGTGACATCCGACAGCACACTTCGACATTTGTTGTGGGGATAATAATGATGGCAGAAAGGTATGTTTTCCCCTTGGCGTAAACACTATTACACCCGTTTCTGTCCATGGCCTCTATAGACATTTTTCAAGCCACCTATAACAATACTAAGATTATACTACAAATTCCAAAATTTTGATATGCTAATACATTCACGAATAATATTAAGAAATGCCTAAAAAGAAATGTTATCGTTGGTAAAAAAACTGCCAACAATAAAGCCCTCGAGTTTTAGTCTCTCAAGAGCTTTATTCTTAACACTGTATTTTTCACTCCAAATATTGAATAGCAAGCGCAATTAAAGACAGGCAACGGTTAAAAAAATAATCGTAATAGCGGATGTCTGTAATATCTGTTCGATCCGTTTCATGATGACGAATTCGGAAGCTATTTCCAATATCTGTAAGTGCCTTAAATTCCGTATCAAATAGCTTTACAAAATCTTCTTGTCCGCCCGCCATGTCATTAATAATTCTCTCCACTGATTTCTTCTTATCCAAACCAGTATAATATGTTTTCAAGCGTTCCAATACACCCCAAATTTTTTCAACCGCATCCTTATGAGATTGTGAACTTGGCTGCATATGTTTCTCTACTGCTATATCAAACAATTCTCTTAAACCAGGTTCTTTTATTTGTTCAGTCATTGATATGAGTTCTGAAGTCAACACCTCATGATCTGGCAATTGCTCAATAAGCCCTCTATCGATAAGGCGAAAAGATACATTGTCTTTCTGCAACGATGCATTAATTTCTTCTTGAAATCCACATTTTTCACCTTCAGATAATTCATCATACTGAAATTCTATTACATCAAAAATAAACGGTGTAAAATAATTTGCAAATATTTCTTCCTCAGAAGATAAAGAGAACATTGCGCTTTTTAAATCAATGACAGGAGTATCCATAAATTCATTTAGTCTGTTAATTGCAACATCTAATGCATCTGTTTTTTCTGTCCAATTATGATATCGGTTGGGTTGATACTGTATAGGCTCTCTGAAATTCTGCATAATTCTACAGATATGCTTTTTAGCCCTATAATCAATATTATTGCTAATATTATCAACTGCTTCTCCATGGCCATAATCAATAAGGTCTTTATATCGCTCTGAAAATAAATTATCTGGTAATAACGGTTTATCCGGCACGCTATATTCTCTAGCTTTATAAATATCACGACCAGAAATATGATGTGCCGGATATAATTCATAGCCATCTACTCGAAGCAACTCATTAAATTTATCTAAATACTGTTTCCAAGGCGATTTTTCTCTCCGTACCGCCGGATGAACCATCTCACATATAAATCGCAGTAAAGGTTCATCTCCATCTTTTTGTTGCAGCTTGAATCGCTCATCTTGAAAAAACCAGCATTCCTCTTCATAATCGTCCCATCTAAGATGGCAACTAATATCATCAAGAGCATTTTTATAACGACTATCATGAGATGGTAATTCCTTTAGATTGTATACTCTTGAAAGGAAATCAATTTCATCAAGACGTCCATAGTACGGCATTTTTATAGTACGCTCTGTAACATACTCGTCAGACTTATCATCATATTCTTCTTCATCGAGTATTACTGTAAACCCCTCTCTGATAATATCTATAATATCTTGTCTTGTTACCTCAGATATTTTATTCATATTTTTAGTCATTCCTTTCGCTTCGCTCAGGCACGAACAAGTCATGAAAAGTCTTGTCCCCCTCCTCTTTTAGTTTTAAAATGTTATTATGGAATAGCAATACACTACAGAGCATGGGAGGAGGAGTGGCGAAGTTTATTCGGCCCCGTATATTTATATGTGCCGTCATCCTTACAAGCACAAACAAGTGGGACTTTGAACCCGGACTCTTATCACGGGTAATAAACCATGTTTATTTAGTCGTAAGATGACAGTCAATGTTGCTATTCCTATCTTTAGTTAAGGTGGTGATACTTATGATGAGGCTCATCTCCCCCATCTGCTGTGGACTTGATATCCATAAAAATGTTATCGTTGCAACCATCGTTACTACTAATAGTTCTGGAATATCGAGTGTGTGAAGAAAAGTCTGCAGGAAAGATTTATGATATCTTGGAGTGTCTCCGATTTCATCATCTCAATCACCCTCATGTCAATCCCATTACAAAAAATATTTTTTGTTTAAAGCGACTTTAAAACTATTATTTGTCCAAAGCCGCTTTGTTATCGTCATAATATTCTTACACCAAGACTCTTTCAAAAAACAGTATAGTAAGCACTTGACTAAATAGTAAAATCGTTGTTTTTACTAGAATTTTTCTTAGACTTTTTTTAATGCTGTCGTACCATTGATTACTTCTAATAAATTGTTTTCCATCTGTTTTTTAATTTCAATTATAGACCTCCCATATTGTACAGCTAAAAACTCTATCACATCCATATCCCATGGCATATACAACATTCCATTCTTTTCAGTAAACGGTGCATCTGTTTCTGGCAATATTTTATTTAATGGCATTTGCATGATTATATCTCTTCCTGCTTTTGAATAACACATTTTAGGATTTATACTAAACCAACAACCTAACGATAAAGCCTTTTGAAGTTCTTTTATATTTCCGGTAAACCAATGCATTATAGGCACATTCTTATCTAAAGTTTTTTCTATACATTCTAATACATCTTTAACTGCACATCTTGAATGTATACTGATTATTCTTCCATGGTGCTTCTCAGCTTCACTTAATGCACCATAGAAAAAGGTTTTTTGTACAGAATATGAATGCCTATTTCTGCTAGTACCATCTATACCTACTTCTCCAATATATCTGGACTTTGAAATTTGTTCCATAAATAGATCAATTTCATTCCTTCTATCTGCCACTAATTCCGGATGAAATCCTAACGCAACTCTCACATTATCTGTATTATTAAAATACTGGGATGTTTTTAGATAGGCGCGCGGACTTGTCGTAACCGCTAACACCTTTACATTTCTTTGCTTGACTTCATCAAATACTGCTAACGGATTCTTGTATAAATCCAAATGACAATGGAAATCTATCATATAACACTATGCTCCCTTAACAATGCTCCTATTTCTAGCACCCCACGTTCAATAACACCTAAATATAAATTTCGTTCTTCTCCTTTTGCAAAAGACAACATACCTTTCACAAGACTTTCAATGCCATTTTTTTTCAATTGAACAACAGCCAATGCTGCAGCTGCTACATCTTTTGAATACGAACATTGTAAATTTTCTTTAAAATACCCGCCTTCTGTAACATCACACAAATTATTTTTCAAAAAAGCTGCTCTCCTTACTAAACAAGGAACACAGACCCCACAGTGCTGTAATTTCCGTTGATATTTTCCACAACTTGTCGAACCAAAAATAAGTTTTTTCATCAAATCCTGATTCTTACAATCCATCAAAACTTCACCTTTTGTTTTATATTTGTATGGTAATACAAAATCAATATTTATTCCCACATCATTCCAAATTTCCTGCATTGCTTTCATATATACAGGATGGGTTGTTTTTGTACTAAGACTACCTGTTCTAAGTGGATCTAATGGCATATTCAAACTAATATATCCATTTTCAGGTACGAATAATTCTTTCCTGCCTTGAGCATTGCAATCAATGCCACAAGATGCCAATAATGCAAAAGCAAAAAAGACCATTGATCTTGCTCTGGTCGAAATTTCCGATTCTCCTTTTTTCTTTATATTATTGCTCCATTGGCACAAATTATTTATTCCAAACTGCATGGCATATTCTCTTTGATGTTCAGCATCTCCCCTAACTGTTTGAGATACAAATAAAGGATTTCTTCCTTCTTCATGCAAATCAATTGCTCCCACTAAACTGTCCATACCTCCTGACAACAAACAAATACAATCCTGCTGCCTTAAATCATATTTTTTCTGCGGAACCAGCGATTCTGGTAAAGCATTTATATTTAAATTATATATGTCTTTTTGACTATCTTTTTATATCTTCTTAAATGTCCGCAAAGCCTTATTTTATCGGCTCTACGGGCATTTTACTTTTGTGGTAAACCTCACATATCTAGGTCTATCTTCTTATATTTCCGCTATCAAACGTGGTTAAAATCGTGGTAAATACTTCTTATGCAATTAGACGCTGAACCTCTGATTTTGCAGTATCTATGGACGCATGAGCGTACCAGTTCATTGTGATACTGATGTTTGAGTGCCCCATGATATACTGTAAATCTTTTGGGTTCATGTTCTTGCTTGCCAACCTTGTGCAGAACGTATGTCGTAGCGTATGCGGTGTGATATGTGGCAAAGGATTGTCCTTGTGGTGTTTGTTGTATTTCTTTACCATACGGACAAATAAGGCATTATAATCAATGGCAACTTTCGGCTTGCCTTTGTGATTGACAAATAAGAAGTTGCTCCGTCCGTCTATCACAAATGGTTCTGCCTTTGGGCGTTTCTTCATAACCCGTTGAAATGCCTGTATTGTTTCTCTGCTTAATGGCACTTGCCTTATTCCGCTCTTTGTTTTAGGCGTTTCAATATAATAGCCTTGTTCCTTGCTCTTTAGTAACTGGTGGTCGATAATCACAACTTCATTCTTGAAATCAATATCGGCTACTGTCAGTCCGCACAGTTCCGAGATACGAAGTCCTGTTTTTAACAGTATCAGCACATCATCATAATACTTGTGATACACATTGTCCGTCTTGATGAATGAGAGTAAGGCTTGTTCCTGTTCCTCTGTCAATGCGACTTTCTCTTTGGTATCATTTTCTAGGACTTCACTTAACTTGAAATCAAAAGGGTTTTTCCTTACACAATCGTCTTGTATGGCGATATAGAATGACGCTTTTAACGAGCGTTTATGGTTGTTAATGGTGTTATAGGAAAAGCCTTTGTCTTTCATGCGTAACGCCCATTCCTTAGCGTCAGAGGGTTTTATCGTATCAATGCTCCTAGCACCTAACTTATCCTCTTTCAATAACCGCATGAGTTGTTCCCGTTGTTTCATTGTGCTTTTCTTCACATTTGCCCTCTGTGCGTTCTGTTTGGCATAGAGTTGGC